>DATASG010000334.1:0-8444 GCA_036269295.1 Vicinamibacterales bacterium
CGTGTCCACCGTCGTTCGCCGCCTGACCCGCGCGGTGCGGGTGCTGATGCGAACGACGGTGGACACGTTCATCGGCGCATATACCACCACGATTCAGGAGCAGAACGAGCGGCTGAAGGCCTTCAACCGCACGGCCAGCCATGAGCTGCGCTCGCCGATCGGGACGCTGCGGTTCGCGGCCGCGCTGCTCGACAACGACAAGGTTCGACACGACCTGCCGCGCCTGGCGAAGGTGGCGGCCACGGTCAAGAGCAGCACGGATCGGCTCGCCTGGCTGGTCGAGAACCTGCAGCGCATCGGGCGCATGAAAGACCCGATCGACATGCCCAGCGAGCAGAGCGTCGATCTCTCTGCGGTCGCGGACGAAGTGGCCCGGCAGCTGCAGGACATGGCGCAGGCGCGGCAGGTGGCGATCCGGGTTGCGCCCGATCTCCCGACCCTGGTCGCCGATCCGGCCCGCCTGGAGCTGGTGTTGATGAACCTGGTCGCCAACGCCATCAAGTACAGCGATCCGCGGAAGGCCGAACCGTGGGTCGAGATCGCGCAGGCGCGCCAGGCGGCTGACGGGGTTGTTCCCGACGAGGGGCATCTCGTCACCCTGTGCGTGCGCGACAACGGCCTCGGGATCGCGGAGGCCGATCAGGCTGCCATCTTCGATCGATTCTTCCGCGCGCACGCCGATCGCGACCAGGAACTGGGGGTGACCGGGACTGGCCTCGGCCTGGCGATCGTCGTCGATTGTGTGCAGGCACTCGGCGGCGCCATTCGCTGCGAGTCGCGCACCGGCGAAGGGACCTCCTTCCTGATCACCCTGCCGCTGACCCCGCCCGCGTCATAGCGTCTGGTACAATGAGGGCAGCCCCCTCATGGCCGACTACAAACCCCAAGAGCTCGACAAGAAATGGCAGGCGCATTGGACCTCGTCCAAGGCGTTCGAGGTCGACACCGATCCGTCGCGCCCGAAGTACTACTGTCTGGAAATGTTCGCCTATCCGTCCGGCCACGCGCACGTCGGCCACGTTCGCAACTACATCATCGGCGACGTGATGGCGCGCACCAAGCGGATGCGCGGCTTCAACGTGCTGCACCCGTTCGGGTGGGACGCGTTCGGTCTGCCGGCGGAGAACGCCGCGATCAAGACCGGCTCCCTCCCCAAAGCGTCGACCCTCGCCAACATCGCGCACATGAAGGGGCAGCTGCAGCGTCTCGGGATCAGCTACGCCTGGTCGCGCGAAATCGCCACCTGTCTGCCCGACTTCTACAAGTTCAACCAGTGGATCTTCCTGAAGATGCTGGAGCGCGGGCTGGCCTATCGCAAGCGCTCGACGGTGAACTGGTGCCCGGTCGACAACACGGTGCTGGCCAACGAGCAGGTGATCGACGGCGCCTGCTGGCGGTGCGGCTCGATCGTCGAGCCGCGCGACCTGGAGCAATGGTTCTTCCGGATCACGCAGTACTCCGACGAGCTGCTCGCCGGCCTGGACACGCTGACCGACTGGCCCGAGAAGGTCGTCGTGATGCAGCGGAACTGGATTGGCCGATCGGAGGGCGCCCGCGTCAAGTTTGCGTTGACCGGTTCTCCGACGCCCTTCGTCGAGGTCTTCACGACGCGGATCGACACCATCTACGGCGCCAACTTCATCATGCTGGCGCCGGAGCATTCGCTGGTCGCCGAGTTCGCCGACCGATCGCCGGATCCGGCGGCCTTCCGTGCCAGAGCGCAGGCGTTCCGCTCCCAGGAGCGCGACGTCCGGATGGGCGGCAAGGAGGGGTTCGACACGGGGCGGCAGGCGATCAACCCCTTCACCGGACAGGCGGTCCCGATCTGGGTCGCGAACTTCGTGCTGGGTGAGTACGGCACGGGGGCGGTGATGGGCGTCCCCGGCCACGACGCACGCGACTTCGAGTTCGCGAAGCTCTACGACCTGCCGATCACGATCGTGGTCGAGCGCGAGGGCGAGCGGCTCTCGGCCGAGACCATGACCGCCGCGCACGCCGGCGCTGGCGCGCTGGTGAATTCGGGCGAGTACAACGGCTTGCCGTGGGAAGAGGCGAACCGCCGGATGACCGCTGACGCGGAGGCGCGCGGCGTCGGCGAAGGCACGGTGCAGTACCGGCTCAGGGACTGGGGCGTCTCACGCCAGCGCTACTGGGGCACGCCGATTCCGGTCGTGCACTGCGAGAAGGACGGCGTGGTGCCGGTCCCGTACGCCGATCTGCCGGTCGAACTGCCGGAGATCGCGACGTTCACGGGCCGCGGCGACTCGCCGCTGGCGCACGTGCCCGAGTGGGTCAACGTGACGTGTCCTGCCTGCGGCGGTCCCGCCCGGCGCGAGACCGACACGATGGACACGTTCGTCGACTCGTCGTGGTACTTCCTGCGCTTCTGCGACCCGGCCAACACCGAGCTGCCGTTCGATCCCGCGCCGGCGGGGTACTGGATGCCGGTCGACTTCTACAGCGGCGGGGTCGAGCACGCGATCCTGCACCTGCTCTACTCGCGCTTTTTCACGCGGGTGCTGCGCGACCTTGGCCTGGTCAACTTCGACGAGCCGTTCAAGCGGCTCCTGACCCAGGGCATGGTGCTCAAGAATGGCGCCGTGATGTCCAAGTCGAAGGGCAACGTCGTCGATCCGGACGATATGATCGAAAAGTACGGCGCCGACGCGCTGCGCCTGTACGTCATGTTCGTCGCGCCGCCGGAGAAGGAGATCGAGTGGAGCGACGCCGGGCTCGAGGGGACCTTCCGCTTCCTGATGCGCGTCTGGCGGCTGGTCGATCACTGGTGCGAGACGATCGGCGGCGAGGGGATCCCGGCCTGCAGCGACGACTGCACCGACGCGGAGCGGGCGCTGCGGCGCAAGACGCACGAGACCATCCGGCGCGTCACCGGCGACATCGAAGAGCGCATGCACCTGAACACGGCGATCTCGTCGCTGATGGAGCTCGTCAACGAGCTGTACGCCTTCAGCGAGGGCACGGCGCGCGGCGCGCCGTCGCGGGCGGAGGCGCCCCCCGGCCGGGTCGAACGGGCGCAGACGATCGCCGCCCTGCACGAAGCGATCGACGCGCTGGTGGTGATGATCTCGCCGTTCGCTCCGCACATGGCTGAGGAGCTGTGGCAGCGGCTCGGTCATCCGGGCGGGATGGAAAAGGCCGAGTGGCCGTCGTTCGACGCCAACGTCGCCAAAGCGGCTGAAGTCGTGGTGCCGGTGCAGGTGAACGGCAAGCTGCGCGGCCGCATCACCGCGCCTGCCGGCGCCTCGGACGATCAGCTGCGTGAGCTGGCGCTCGCCGATCCGGCAGTGCGCGGGCATATCGACGGGAAAACAATCAGGAAAGTGGTGGTCGCCAAGGGTACGCTTGTCAGCGTTGTCGTTTCATGACGCTTGCCAAGGACACAAAGGTTGCAAAGGACACACAGGTATGAAACGCGAAGGACACAAAGGTTGACCAAGGACACACAGAAAAACGGGATCTCCACAGCGGTGCGCGGATTCCTTTGTGTCCTTTGTTTTCTTGGTGTCCTCTGTCTGTCCGCGTGCGGGTATTCCCTCGCGGGCAGAGGCTCCTTCCTGCCGGTCTACATCAAGATCCTGGGCGTCCCGACTTTCACCAACCGCACCGTCGTCTTCAACCTCGAGACGCTGGTGTCCCAGAAGGTGCGGTCCGAGTTCATCGGCCGCGGCAAGTATCAGATTCTTCCCGAGGCGACCGGCGTCGACGCGCTGCTGAACGGCGAGATCACCGCGGTGAGCATCCAGCCGGCCAGCTTCGGCGGCACCCAGCTCGCATCGCGCTACGCCATCATGATGACGGCGAAGATCGAGCTGCGCGACCTGCGCGAGAACAAGGTGCTGTGGGAGAACCCGAGCGTGATGTTCCGCCAGGAGTACGACGCCACCGGCGGCCGCACCACCCTCGACCCGGCGGCCTTCTTCCAGCAGGACACCAACGCGCTGGAGCGCTTGAGCACCGAGTTCGCCCGGACCATCGTCAGCGCCATCCTGGAGGCGTTCTGACGCAGACCGCGGACTGCACCCGGCACTCCGCACGACGCTGATGCCGTCTCTGACCCCGGCCCTCGTCCGCAAACAGATTCAGGCAGGCACGCCGGAGCCGATCTACCTGATCCTCGGCGAGGACGAAGTGGAGAAGTCGGGGCTGGCGGCGGAGTTTGCCGAGCTGGTCGAGGAGGGACTGCGGGCCTTCAACGTCGAACGCATTCACGCCGGCGATCTGACGACCGGCGACCGGCTGGCCGACGGCGTGGCGGGCATCGTCGCCGCGGTCCGCACGCTGCCGATGATGGTGCCCCGCCGCGTCGTCACCGTGCTGCAGGCTGAAATGCTGCTGGCGCCGAAGCGCGAGAGCGAGGCCGCGACCCGGGCGCTCGACCAGCTCGAGGAGCTCATCAAGCGTCCAGCGGCCCAGACCGCGCTGATCATGGTCGCGACCAGCGTCGATAAGCGCGGGCGGATGTTCAAGCTGCTGCAGAAGCACGCTGTGGTGGTGGAGTGCGGCGCGCTCGAAGACCTGGCTGACGCCGAGCGTTGGGTCCGGACGCGCGTCGCGGCCGCCGGCGCGTCGATCGACCCGGGCGCGGCGCGTCTCGTCGCCCAGCGCGCGGGCGTCGACGTGAAGCGGCTGCGCGCCGACGTCGACCGGTTGCTGCTCTACACGCTGGGCCAGAAGCAGATCACGATCGACGACGTGCGTGAGGTGGTCGGACCGGCGGCGCTGCAGGACGACTGGGGGATGACCAACGCGATCGAGGCCGGGCAGGCGGCCGAGGCGCTGCGGCAGCTGGCGCTGATGTTCGACTCCGGCGCCCCGGCCGAAAAGATCCTGGGCCAGCTCGGGTGGCTGGTGCGGACCAAGTTCCCAGCGCTCGCGGCGGCGGCGGTCGGCCCCGCGATCGAGGCGCTGTTCCGGACCGACCTGGATCTCAAGCGGTCAGCCGGCGATCCGCGGGTGCTGATCGAACGGCTGATCGTCGAATTGTGTGCAGGGAAGCGGGTGGCGGCGAGGCGTTGGTAGTCGCTACGACGCCTTGCGGGCGATGCGGGTCGTCAGACGCGACTTGTAGCGGCCGGCTGCGTTCCTGTGAATAATGCCCTTGCTGGCCATCTTGTCGATGAGCGAGATGGTCTGCTTCAGCCCGTTTTTCGCGCCCGCCAGGTCGTTGCCGTCGATGGCGGTGCGGATCGTCTTGAGGGCGCCTCGCAGGCGTGAGCGGAACTGCCGGTTGCGCTCGCGGTTCTTGAGACTCTGCCGATGCGCTTTGAGCGCGGATTCGTGCGATGCCACGTGATCTTTAACCTCCGGAAACCCCTAATCTTAACACAATGGCCCTCTCAGTCGAGCATTTCGGGCGCACGTATGCGGCCGCCACCGGCACGCTCACCGCGGTCGAGGATCTGTCCTTCTCCGTCGCCTCCGGCGAGATCGTCGGTTTGATCGGTCCCAACGGCGCCGGCAAGACGACCACGCTGCGGTCACTGGCCGGCATCCTCCGCCCGACCTCGGGGCGAGTCAGCATCGACGGCCACGACATCATCGAGGATCCGCTCGAAGCCAAGCGGCGCCTGGCGTTCATGCCCGACGAGCCGCACCTGTTCGAATACCTGACGGTGACCGAGCATCTTCGCCTGGTGGCGCGGCTGTACGGCGTCGCCGACGTCGACTCGCGCGCCGCGGCACTGGTGGACGAGCTCGAGCTGAAGGGGAAGGAAGGATCGCTCCCGGGCGAGCTCTCACGCGGGATGCGCCAGAAGGTGGTCATCGCCTGCGGCCTCGTTCGTCGTGCCACGACGCTGTTGTTCGACGAGCCGCTGACGGGGCTCGATCCGATCGGCATCCGGCGCATGCGCAACACGATCGTGGCGCGGGCGCATGCTGGCGCAGCGATTCTGCTGTCGTCGCACCTCCTGCACCTGGTGGAGGAGGTGTGCTCGCGCGTGATTATCATGGACCGCGGGCGCAAGGTGGCCGACGGCACCTTCGAGGAGCTCGCGTCGCGCGCCGATCTGGCCACGGCGGGATCGAGCCTGGAGCAGATCTTCCTGCGCGTCACCGGCCACGATGCTGTCCGCTAGCCTGTACATCATCGTCTGCAGCGCGCGAAACCGGATGCGCGTCCGGCTGCGGCGGCTGCGCGAGCCGCGCTACCTGATCGGAGCGATCGTCGGCGCGGCGTACATCTATTTCAGCTTCTTCGCGCGGTTCCGCGCGTCAGGGCGGTCGCGCCGCCGCCTGCAGGCGTCCGACTGGCCGGAGTCGATGGCGCCGCTCGTCGCGCTGCTGCCGGCGCTCGGCGGCGTGGCGCTGCTGGCGGGCGCGGCGGCTGCCTGGCTGCTTCCGGTCGACAGCGGCCTGCTCGAGTTCTCGGACGCGGAGCTGCAGTTCCTGTTTCCGGCGCCGGTGTCGCGGCGCCAGCTGTTGATTCACCGCATGCTGCGGTCGCAGCTCGGCATCCTGTTCGGCGCGCTGATCATCGCCGTCGTCTCGCCGCCTGCGCTCGGGGTGTCGCGCCTGCAGCTGTCGGTCGGCGCGTGGATGTTGATGGTCACCGCGAAGTTCTACTTCACCGGGGTCACGCTCGCGCGGGCGAGGTTGAGGGCGGGCAGCGACCGCGTCCGCAGAGTGGCGTGGCTGCCGGTCGCGGTCATCTTCGCCGCGGTCGCGGTGGTCGGATCGGCGATCGCGCGCGACGCGCTTCGCTCGACGCCCCAGGGGCCGCGAGACATCGCGCTGGCAATCGGTCGTGCGGCGCAATCCGGTCCGGCCCGGGTCGTCCTCTGGCCGTCGGCGGCGCTGGTTCAGCCGCTGTTTGCCGCCTGGCCGGAGCCCTACTTCGCCAGCCTCGCGTCCGCGCTCGCGGTGCTGGCGGCGGTCGTGGGGTGGGTGCTGCTGAGCGACGAGGCCTTTCAGGAAGCGGTGGTGACAGTTGCGGAGCGCCGCAGCCAAGAGCCGTCACCGCAGGGCGGTATCAGCTACACGGTCCGATCGGTGGGCTGGACGCTGGCGGCGGTGGGGCGGCCGGAGACGGCGTTCGCGTGGAAGGCCGCGCAGCAGACCCTGCGGATGGTCGACCGGCGCAGCCTCGCGCGCACCGTCATCCTCCTCATCCTGCTCACGATGGCCGCCGCGTCGATGGGGCGTGCGAACGGGCTCGCATCGCTGCTCGGCGCTTTCTCCTTTGCCGGGACCGTCTTCACCATCGTGCTGGCGCCGCAGATCCTGCGGATCGACCTGCGTCAGGATCTCAGTCACCTCGAGCTGTTGAAAACCTGGCCGATCAAGGCGTCCGCCGTCGTTCGCGGCGAGCTGCTGTGGCCTGGCGTGGTCATCACCGCGACCGCGTGGACCATGCTCGCGGTCGCGACGTTTCTGTCGGCGACGCTCCTACCAAGGGTGAGCGTCGGGTGGCGGATTGGCGGCGGCGCGGCGCTGGCGATTGTCGCGCCCTCGCTGGTGTTCTCGCAGCTGACGATTCACAACGCGGTCGCCCTGATGTTTCCGGCGTGGGTCCCGCTCGGCAATCAGCGTCCGCGGGGGCTCGACGCGATGGGCCAGCGGCTGATCATGCTGGGCGGCACGTGGCTTCTCCTGGTCATCAGCATGCTGCCGGGCGCGATCGTCGGCGGCATTGTCTGGTTTGCGTTCAAGGGCTTCGTCGGGGCGGCGGCGCTGGTGCCGGCGGCGCTGGTGTGCTCGATGATTGTCGGAGTGGAGGTGCTGCTGGCGACCGAGGCGATTGGGCCAGCCTACGAGCGGCTCGACATACTGGCGGTTGAACGGGGAGAGTAGTTCGTCATGGGTCGAGAGTTATTGGTCGAGAGCGTCGGTCGACAACCCGTCAGTCGGGTTTCTTGTCCGTGTACTTGGGGATTACGCGGCCGTCGACCACGTCGGTGACTTTGTAGATCGAGTGGTCGATGACCTTGGTTGGCGGCCCGGCCATCCTGCCGATCTGGCTCACGTAGCTTTGCGTTTCGCGATACGGCGGCACGGTCTGGCCGTGCCTGTCGACGGCGCCGGGGCCCGCGTTGTAGGCGGCCAGGGCCAGCTCTTCGTTATTCTCGTAGCGGTCGAGCAGGCCGCGCAGGTAGGCGACGCCCGCGCGGACGTTCTCCGCCGGGTTGAAGGCGTTCTTGACGCCGTATTGCTTCGCGGTCGCCGGCATCAGCTGCATCAGGCCCATTGCGCCTTTTGGGGATCGGGCGTAGGGGTTGAACCCCGACTCCACTTGCATCACGGCCCGAACCAGGGCCGGTCTGACGCCGATGGACCGGCTGTGTTCGCTGATGAGGTCGTCGTAGGAGCGAGCTCGTTCGGCCACCACCGACCGGGTCGCGCGTAGACCCTCCGCCTTCGGCACGGTGTACGAACGCGCGGGGGCGGCCTCGCCTGGCCGTTTATTCGACAAGACCAGGTTGCCG
>DATASG010000335.1:0-7744 GCA_036269295.1 Vicinamibacterales bacterium
GGGCTGGTCAAGGCCGGGCGCTATGACGGCAACATTCACAAGGAGGATCTGTCTTTCGACTCTCGCTACAACACCTATCGTTATCCCGGCTTGCCGCCTGGCCCGATCGCCTCGCCCGGACGCGCGTCGCTCGAGGCCGCGGTTCATCCCGCCGACGCCGACTATCGGTACTTCGTCAGCCGCAACGATGGTTCGCACCAGTTCGCGCGCACTCTCGAGGAGCACAACCGGAATGTTCAGAAGTTCCAGATTCAGTACTTCAGGGATCAGAAGGCGGGGAGGACGGGTGGGGCGAGTAAGCCGGGCGCCTCGCGTCGCTAGCGCTCATTCCATTTCAGCTTCTGGCGCAACACATCGAAGTAGCTGCGGGGCGAGGGGCGGAGCAGCCGCACTCTGCGCCCGGAGCGGCTGATGTGGACCTCGTCGCCGGCTTCCAGCTGATGGCCGGCCTGGCCGTCGAACGTGACGTAGAGCTCGTCGCGCTCCGCCATCATCGGCTGCACGCGGACGATTGACGAGGCCGGGATCACGATCGGCCGGTTGGTGAGCATGTGCGGCGCGATCGGCGTCAGCACGATCGCATCCACCACCGGCTGCACGATCGGACCGCCGGCCGCCAGGTTGTAGGCGGTCGAGCCGGTCGGGGTCGCGACGATCAACCCGTCGGCCTTCACCCGCGTCACGAACTCGTCCCCGACGAACACCGAGAGGTCGGTCATCCGTGCGCGCGCCGCCTTGGTGATCACGACGTCGTTCAGCGCCAGGTGATCCGGCAGCGGCTGGCCGCCGCGGACGGTGGTCGCGCGCAGCATCATCCGCTCCTCGACCCGGGCCGCACCGCTCAGCGCCGACTCGAGCGAGGGGTAGAGCTCCGGCAGCGTCGCTTCCGTCAGGAACCCCAGGCCGCCGAAGTTGACGCCAAGAATCGGCACCTCGACGTTCGCCTTGGCGGCGCAGTCGGCGACCGAGAGCAGCGTGCCGTCGCCCCCGAGCACCACCAGCAGGTCGACGCCGGCGACCAGCGCCGTCTTGTCGGCCACCGCGCGGCCGGCGGCCGCCGGCCTCAGCGCCGCGGTTGCCGTCTCGAAGATGGTGTGATCGCCACGCTCGGCCAGCCACGACTCGATCGCGATCAGGTGCGGCGTCGCCTCGCGCAGATGCGACTTGGCGACGATGCCGACGCGTGTCATGGCGTCATCGTACAACGATCCATCGCCTTGATGATCGCCGTCAGGGCGCCGTTCACCGGGCAGTCGACGCCGGCGGAGCGCCCGAGAGCGGCGACGGCGCCGTTCATGTGATCGATCTCGGTCGGCCTGCCGCGCATCAGGTCCTGCCGCATCGAGGCGATGGTGCGTGAGGCGCTGAAGATCTCGGTGATCGTGGCCAGGAAGTCGATCGTGAACGCGATCCCCTCGGTACGCGCCACCGCGAGGCATTCGTCGATCACCAGCTGCTTGAGCGGATCGAGGCGCGGATCGGCGATGCCCCCGACCTCGGTTCCGGTGATGGCCGTGATCGGATTGATCACGCAGTTGAAGATCAGCTTCCGCCAGATCTCGGCCTTGATGTCCGGCGACACGCGTCCTTCGAGCCCGCAGGCGGAAAGCATCGCCGCAAGGTCGGCGCTGCGCGCGCCGTCCTCGAGCAGCGTGTAGCCCGACGCGGTGTAGTTGATGAGCCCCGGGGACTGGAAGATGGCGCCGAACTGGGTGATCGCCCGCAGCACGAGGCCGCGGCCGCCGACCGCGCGGCGCGCGACCCCCTCGCTGTCCAGCCCGTTCTGGACGCACACGATCACCGTGTCGTCGCGCACCAGCGTGGCGATCGGCGTCAGCGCCGCGGCGCTGGCGTTCACCTTGGTCGTCAGCAGGATGATCGTGCCTGGCGCAATCGACTCGATCCGGGTCACCGCGGCGAGGCGCGCGGTCACGGTCTCGAGGCCGACCAGCCGTAGGCCGTCGGCGCGGATCGCGTCCACGTGATCGGGCCGCGCGACCACCGTCACCGGGTGACGCGCCGACAGCTTCACCGCGTAGACGCTGCCGATGGCGCCGGCGCCGAGGACGATGATCGGGTCAGCCTGCGGCACGGAGATGAAGGAAGAATTCCTGGTTGCCCGTCGCGCCGGTGATCGCGGACGGCGCCATCGCCATCCGCGTCAAGCCGCAGGCGGCGGCAGCCCCGGTGACCCGCGCCATCACCGCCTCATGCACCGCCGGATCGGAGACGATGCCGTGCTTGCCGACCTCGTCGCGGCCGGCTTCGAACTGCGGCTTCACCAGCGCCACGACGTCCGCTGCCGGATCGAGGAACGCCGGCAGCGCCGGCAGGATGTGCCGCAGCGAGATGAACGCGACGTCGATCGTCACCAGGCTCACCGGGTGCGGCACGTCGTCGGCCGTGAGCAGGCGGGCGTTGACCCCTTCGTGCACCAGGACGCGGGGATCGCTGCGCAGCCGCCAGTCGAGCTGGCCCCGGCCGACGTCGATCGCGATCACGCTGGCGGCGCCGCGCTGCAGCAGCACGTCGGTGAAACCGCCGGTGGAGGCGCCGACGTCGAGCGCGCGGCGCCCGCGCGGATCCACGGCGAACGCGTCGAGCGCGCCCGCCAGCTTCACGCCGCCGCGGCCGACGTAGGGATGGTCCGGGGTCGCGAGATCGACGCGCGCGTCCGGCTTGACCGGCGCGCCGGCCTTCGAGACGACCTGGCCGTCGACGGTCACGTGCCCGCCGAGAATCAGCGCCCGGGCGCGCTCGCGCGAGGGCGCCAGGCCGCGATCGACGAGGACGATGTCCAGGCGCGCTTTTTCAATCGACACGTTGATCCCGTGTGTCCTCTGTGTCCTTTGTTTCCTTTGTGTCCTTCGTGTCTTTGTATCTGTTGCCGTATCTGTTGCCACCCATCGATCAACTCTTGCGCGTCACGACCCATTCGGCGATCCCGCTCAGCAGGCTGTCGCCGATGCCCGCTGCCTGGAGCGTCGCGTGCGCCCGCTGCAGGCACTCGGCGGCCAGCGCCCGCGAGCGATCGAGGCCGAATAATGATGGGTAGGTTGGCTTCTCGGACGCGGCGTCCTTGCCGGCGGTCTTGCCGAGCGACGCCGGATCGCCTTCGACGTCCAGGATGTCGTCCACGATTTGAAAGGCGAGGCCGACCTCGCCGGCGTAGGCGTTGATCGCGCCGACCAGCGCCTCGTCCGCGCCGGCCATGATCGCGCCGCTGACCGCGGCGGCGCGGATCAGCGCGCCCGTCTTGAACGCGTGCATCGCCCGCAGGCCGTCTGCGTCGAGCGTGATCGAGTGCCCCGGCACCTGGCCGGCGGCCTGCAGGTCGATCGCCTGTCCGCCGACCATCCCGAGAGGGCCAGCCGCGGCGCCGACGACCTGCAGCACACGCAGCGCTTGCGACGCGCTCTTCGGATCGTCGGGCGCCGCCCCCTTGGCGATGAGGGTGAAGGCCTCGGCGTGCAGGCCATCGCCGGCCAGGATGGCGATCCCGTCCCCGTAGACGACGTGCAGGGTCGGCCGCCCGCGCCGCAACGTGTCGTTGTCCATCGCCGGCAGGTCGTCGTGGATCAGCGAGTAGGTGTGAATCAGCTCAATCGCACACGCCGCCGGGAGGGCACGAGCGACGGTGTCGCTGAAGAAGGCCTCCTCGATACCTGTGGCCCGGTGCACAGCGGCGGCCGCGGCGAGCGTGAGCATCGGGCGCAGGCGTTTGCCGCCCGCGAAAACGCTGTAGCGCATCGCTTCGGCGATGATCGCCGGGCAGGCCGGCGGCCGCGGTAAATAGAGCTCGAGCCGCTCGTCGACCGCGGCCCGCGCACGCTCGAGAAACGTAGAGAGGGTATCGGCGGTCACGACATCAACCGCGCTCGGGATCCTCGGCGGCGAACGACGGCGGCGCCGCCTTCAGCTCGCCGCGCTCGTTGAGGATCTCGATCCGTCGCTCCGCTTGCTCGAGCTGCGCGTGGCAGAACCGCGACAGCTGAACGCCGCGTTCGTAGAGCGCCAGCGACTGTTCGAGCGCCAGGTCGCCTTCTTCGAGCTTCTTGACGATGGCTTCGAGCTCGGCGATCGCCGCTTCGAAGTCTTTGATCGACGTGTCGGGCATGCTTTCAGCTTACCTTCGTGGCCCCCGGTGTCGCGGGTGTGCCATCGGCGACGGACCGGACTTCGCAGCCCAGCTCGCCCCTCGACAACGTCACGTGAATCGTGTCACCCGGGGCCACCGAGGCGGCATCACGCACGATCCGCGTCCGATCCGCGTTCCAGGCGACCGCGTAGCCGCGCCCCAGGACCGCGAGCGGGCTTAGCGTGTCGAGCCGCCCGGCGACGTTGCCCAGCTGCGCCTCGGCGCGGTGCTGTCGGCGCCGTACCGCGGTCTCGAGCCGGCCGCTCGAGGCGACCAGCCGCGTGCGGATGCTGGCCAGGCGGCGGCCGGCGTCGAAGGTCGATAGCTGACGCTCGAGCTGCAGGCGGCGGCGTTCGCGCGACGCCAGACCGGCGCGCACGACCCGCGCCAGCGCGTGCGACAGCTCCGCCGCGTGCCGGCCACGCATCGCGACCCGGCCACGGAAGCCGGCGAACGCCGGACGGCCGTCGACGATGTGCACGCGCCGGCTCAAGCCCTGGACCCGCGCCCGCGCCGCCGAGCGCAGGCGCCCTTCGAGTCGATCGATCCGCCCGCAGAATTCGTCTTTGGCGGCGACCACCAGCTCCGCGGCCGCCGACGGGGTCGGCGCCCGCACGTCCGCCACGAAGTCGGCGATCGTGACGTCGGTTTCGTGGCCGACCGCCGAAATCACCGGCACCGGGACCCGCGCGATCGCCCGCGCCACGACTTCCTCGTTGAACGCCCACAGATCTTCGATCGACCCGCCGCCGCGGCCGACAATCACGACGTCGACGCCGGGGACGCGCGCGATCTGCCTGAGCGCGCGCGCCACCTCCGGCGCCGCGTCTTCGCCCTGCACCCGCGCCGGGCAGATCACCAGGTGCGCGTTGGCATAGCGCCGGCGCAGCACCTTGATGATGTCGCGGATCGCCGCGCCGTCGAGCGAGGTCACGATCCCGATCTTGCGCGGCAGCGCCGGCAGCCGCCGCTTGCGGTCGGCGTCGAACAGCCCTTCCGACTGCAGCTTCTTCTTCAGCTGCTCGAACGCCAGCTGCAGCGCGCCGAGGCCGTGCGGCTCGAGGTGCTCGCAGACCAGCTGGTATTCCCCCTTCGGCTCGTAGACCGACACCCGCCCGCGCGCGACCACGCGAAGGCCGTCCACAGGTTTGAATCGCAGATAGCGCAGCGCCGATCGGAAGATGACCGCCTTGATCTGCGAGGCGCCGTCTTTGAGCGTGAAGTAGAGATGTCCCGTGTTCCACAGCCGGCAGCCGGAGAGCTCGCCTTCGACCCAGACCTCGGAGAGCTCGGCTTCGAGCAGATCCCTGACACGAACGGTGAGCTCGGTCACCGAGAAGACCCGCCTGGCTGGCGGCGTCGCCGCAGGTCGTTGGTCGTTGGTCGTAGGACCAGCGACGACTGACTCGCGACTCTCGTCGTCTTCAAACGGAAGATCGAACAGGTCGGTCATCGGCAAGATCGGCGAGCTGCTGGACCTCGTCCGCGCTCAGGCTCAGGCGTTCGATGTCGGTGGCGCGGCCGGTCTGCTCGTCGGCGTCGACGATGACGGCGTTCAGCCGCGGGTTGTCGGTCGCGGTCTCGAAGCGCGCCGGCAGTGCGGTGAGAAACCGGCCGAGCGCTGCCTGGATGTCGACGCCGATGATTGAATCGTGCGGGCCGGTCATGCCGACATCGGTCAGGTAGGCCGTGCCCTTGGGCAGGATGCGCTCGTCGGCGGTCTGCACGTGGGTGTGAGTACCGACGACCGCGGTCACCTTGCCGTCGAGGTGCCAGCCCATCGCGATCTTTTCCGACGTTGCCTCGGCGTGGAAGTCGACGAAAACGATGCGCGCCCGCTCCTTCAACGCCTCGATCTCGCGCAGGACCACCGCGAACGGGTCGTCGATGTTCAGCATGAACACGCGTCCCATCACGTTCACGACGCCGGCCGGGCGGCCGTCGCGGGTGCGCGCCAGGCAGCTGCCGTTGCCGGGCGCGCCGGCGGGGTAGTTGGCCGGGCGGAGCAGCCGCGACTCGGTGCCGATGTAGTCGAGCGCTTCCTTCTTGTCCCAGATGTGGTTCCCCGACGTCATGACGTCGACACCCCAGTCGAGGAGCTGATCCCCGATCTCACGCGTGATGCCGAAGCCGGCCGCCGAGTTCTCCGCGTTGGCGATCACCAGGTCGATCCGGTGAAAGTCGACGATCCCCGCCAGCCCGCGCCGCACCATCTCGCGTCCGGGCTTGCCGACGATATCGCCGATGAACAGGATGCGCACCCAGACAGCTTACAGCGATCAGCTCTCAGCTTTCAGTCGGTCTTCTGACAGCTGGGCGCCGGCCGTTGAGAGTTGAGAGTTGACAGTTGAGATTTGACCCTAGCCGATCGCGATGGGTATCGCCCGTCCGCGCCGGTCCGCGATCTTCGGGATCGAGATGCGCAGCTCGCCGTTGGTCAGCGTGGCGTGCGCCTTGGACATGTCGCACGCCCGGCCCAGGCGGACCGCTCGCGCGAAGCGCCCGTAGCCCCGCTCGACCAGATGAAAGCTCGACTCACGCCGCGCGCGGCGCGCCGCTTTTTCGCCGGCGATCAGCACACTGTCCCCCTTGCCGATGACCCGCACCGCGGCAGGATCGACCCCGGGCAAGTCCACGGTGATCTCGAGGCCATCGTCGGTCTCGTAGACGTCGAGCGCCGGGGCACACTCACCCGCCGGCGATTCCGAGCCGAAGGTGCGGCCGAGCTCGACGAAGACCTGGCGGACCTCCGCCGCGAACTCACCGATTTCCGAGGGAAAGGCGACGGCGTGGATGCGGGGGCGCATGCCTCGATACTCCCATAACTAGAGGGGTTATCGCCAGTTAACAATATGAGTGTATTGCACTAATATTTAGTGATTGACATACACTCACTATTGGTTTATCCTTCTTCCAGTTCTGAATCTCAACGAAATGAGGACTTCAACATATGCCCGGTAAAGTGATTGGAATCGACCTCGGCACGACCAATTCGGTCGTCGCCGTGATGGAAGGCGGACAGCCAACCGTCATCGTCAACCAGGAGGGCGCACGGACGACTCCGTCCGTGGTGGCCTTCACGAAGGAAGGCGAGCGGCTCGTCGGCCAGGTCGCGAAGCGGCAGGCGGTTACCAACCCCGAAAACACCGTGTTCTCGATCAAGCGCTTCATGGGACGCAAGTTCGAGGAAGTGACGAGCGAAGCGGCGCGGGTGCCCTACAAGGTGGCGCGCGCAGCCAACGGCGACGCATGGGTCAACGCCCGTGACAAGAAATACTCGCCCCCCGAAGTGTCGGCGATGATTCTCCAAAAGCTGAAGCAGGCGGCGGAGGACTACCTCGGCGAAAAGGTGACCGACGCGGTCATCACCGTGCCCGCTTATTTCAACGACGCGCAGCGCCAGGCCACCAAGGACGCCGGCAAGATCGCGGGCTTGAACGTCTCGCGCATCATCAACGAGCCGACCGCGGCCGCGCTCGCCTACGGCCTCGACAAGAAGAAAGACGAGACCATCGCCGTCTACGACTTCGGCGGCGGCACCTTCGACATCTCGGTGCTCGAAGTCGGCGAAGGCGTGGTCGAGGTGAAGGCGACCAACGGCGACAC
>DATASG010000336.1:0-23876 GCA_036269295.1 Vicinamibacterales bacterium
GTGTAATAGGAACACGGCGAAGATCGCGAGCAGGCCGTGCAGCGTGCGTTTCATGAACACTACTCCAGAATGGACATTCATTGTGATCGTCAGGGCCTCGGCACCCAGCGCAGCTCGGATCGGATGGCGGCCACTCGCGCCGGAAGTGCGCTTGCCCCGCCGAAACGCGAGAGCGCGAGGCGGGCGCACCGCGCCCCGTCGCTGGCCATCGGCGACTGCTGCTCGCCCCGAGTGCGCTCAGGCAGCAGGCATCGTAGCCATCCGCTGTAACGAACGAGTGAAATCCTCCGCGGCAGTGGGATCGGTTACGAATTCTGAATTCTGAATTCTGAGTTCAGAACTGAAACCCGACAGGGCGGGCGCTCAATACTCGGCGAAGGCGTCGTCCGGGTAGCAATAGAGCCAGCGTTCTCCCGACTCGGCCGACGCGATCACCGGGTGCTGAGTGGCACGTGCGTGTTTGGACGCGTGGCGGTTCGGTGACGAGTCGCAGCAGAGTGTCACTCCGCACGACTGGCAGGTTCTGAGGTGCAGCCACGGCGAGCCGATCTTCACGCATTCCTCGCAGGCATGAGTTTTCGCGGCTCGGACGGTCTCGATCGCGTCGATGTGTGCGCAGGCGCTGGGCATGCTCGTCCCCCGCACGATAATGTCATACTGACGCCGGTTTCCCGTGCCTGATCGTCCCGCGCTCGAACCGACCATCGCCATGCTCGAGGCCGCGCTCGAAGCGTCGCGCGACGCCATCCTCGTCGTCGATCTGGATCGGCAGATTCTCCGCTACAACCAGCGCTACCTCGAGATGTTCGGGTTCACCGCGGCCGAGCTGGCCGGCGGTGGGGTCGATCACATCATCGCCACCATCGCTGCCGAGCTCGATGAGCCCGACGGCGCGCTCGCCATGTCGGAGGCGATCTGGGCCGTTCCGTCCGCAGAGCGCCTCGACGTGATGCGGTTCAAGGATGGGCGCGTGATCGAACGGTTCGTCGCACCGCTGGTGCTGGGCGCGGGGATCGTCGGACGGACGGCGAGCTTCCGCAACATCAGCGCCGCGATTCGCACCGCCGAGCTGCTGGCACAGCATCAGACCTTCCTGGAACAGGCGCAGGAGGTCGCGCATATCGGCAGCTGGGTGGCTGAGCTCGACGGATCCGATCGTCTCGACTGGTCAGCGGAGGCGCACCGCATCTTCGGCGTCCCGGCTGGACAGTTCGCGGGGTCCTCGGAGGCCTTCTTTGCCTTCGTGCACCCTGACGATCGCATCGCGGTACGCGCTGCCAGCGAGGCGGCCGCCGCGGGAGGCCCGGCCTACGATGTCGAGCATCGCGTCGTCCGACCCGACGGCAGCGTGCGCTGGGTCCACGAGAAGGCGAGCCGGGTCGGCGGTGCGCAGGGGCGCCCGCTGCGGATGGTCGGCACTGTGCAGGACATCACCGACCGACGCCTGCTCGAGGATCAGCTGCGGCAGTCGCAGAAGATGGAAGCGATCGGCCGCCTGGCCGGAGGCATCGCGCACGATCTCAACAACGCGCTGACCGCGATCGCCGGCTACGCTGAGCTCGCGCTCGGCGAGGTGGCATCGGACCACGCCGCGCGAGCCGACGTCGAGGAGATCCGGCGCGCCGCCGAACGCGCCGGCTCGGTGACGCGGCAGTTGCTCGCCTTCAGCCGCAAGCAGCTGCTCGAGCCGCGCGTGTTCGATCTCAACGCCACCGTCGCCGCCATCTCGCGGCTGCTGTCGCGCCTGCTCGGCGCGGACGTCGACGTCAAGGTGCGTCTGGCCGGGACGGCGTTGCTGGTGCTCGGCGATCCGGGACAGGTCGAGCAGGCGGTGATCAACCTGGCGCTGAACGCCCGCGACGCGATGCCGGACGGCGGCACGCTGGTGCTGGCTACCGGGCAGGAGACCGTGGACGACGCCTACGCGCGCGGCCATCCGCCGATGCCGACGGGCCTCTATACCGTCCTCCGCGTATCGGATTCGGGACACGGTATGCCGCGCGAGACGCAGACCCGCATCTTCGAGCCGTTCTTCACCACCAAGGAGGTCGGCAAAGGGACCGGCCTCGGGTTGTCGATGGTCTACGGCACGCTGAAGCAGATCGGCGGTTTCATCTTCGTCGACAGCGAGGTGAATCGCGGCACCACCTTTCGACTCTTCTTCCCTCCGACGCCGACGCTGGCCGCGGCCGGCGCCGACGGCGGCGCCCGCGAGCAGGAGCGGCGCGGCCACGAAACGCTGCTCGTTGTCGAAGACGAGCCGTCGGTGCGCAACCTGGTGGCGTCGGCGCTGCGCCACGACGGCTATCGTCTGCTGATCGCGAGCTCCGCCGAAGAAGCGCTGGCCGCCGCCGACGCGCACCAGGGCCCGATCGATCTGTTGCTCACCGACGCGATGATGCCGGGCAAGAGCGGCTTCGAGCTCGCCAACCTGATGGCCTCGCGCCGGCCTGGGATCCCGGTGATCGTGATGTCGGGCTACACCGAAGAGACGCTCGACGTGGCCGGATTGAAGAACCCGATCGTGCTCCTCCAGAAGCCGTTCACCCCCCGCGAGCTGCGCCGCCGCATCAGGGAAGTGCTCGATCGATGAGAAACCGTTCAACACCTTCTGCCGCGTGGCCTTTCTGCCTTGCCCTCCTGCCCTCCTGCCTTCCTGCCTTGTCCGTGACCCTCTATGTGTGATCCCGTTGCCTCCGTCGTCTCCGTTACCTCGACAGCGGCAACAGCGGCGGCTTCACGCCAGCCGGCAGCGGTGTTCGCGTCGTGTTCATCACCATCGCCAGCGTGGTGTAGTAGCCGGTGATGCCGAGCAGGTCGATCACACCCTGCTCGCCGACGCTCTTGACGGCGCTGGCATAGCTCGCGTCGGTCGCGCCCTGGGTGCGCTGCACTTCGTCCCACAGGGTGTAGACCGCCTCTTCATCCGCGGCCATCCTCGCGGGCCGTCGTCCTTCCGCGATCGCCGCGACAATCTCGTCCTTCAGCCCGCCCTGGAGCGCGAGCGGCAGGTGCGCGTGCCACTCGTACTGCTGCGTCCACCGCCGCGCGGTCAGCAGAATCACGAACTCGCTCAGCCGCGGCGGCAGCGAGCTCTTGAACCGGAGGTAGTCGCCCATCGCCCGCGCCCGGCTCATCACCTCCGGGCTGCGCAGCAGCGGCACGAACGGACCCGAGATGTCGACGCCGCGGGCGGCTTTGAACTCCTCGATCGCCTTTTTCTGAGCGTTGGTCAATTGCTCTGCCGGAATCGCCGGCATCCTGTCCTGCGCCGCGCCGGGCGCCGCCATTGCCGCGATGACCGCGAGCATGAGCACGAGCTTCTCCATCGGCCCTCCACGGTGTGCACTGTATACTGTCGAACGCATCTTGGCGCCTGTTCGTCTCGCACTCATCGGCTTCGGCTACTGGGGACCGAATTATGCGCGCGTCCTCAGCGATCTGCCTGGCGCCGACCTCACGGTCATTTGCGATCCGCGTCCGGACCGCCTCGAGCTGGTGGCGCAACGGTACGCTTCGGTGGCCGCTTGCGCCAGCCTCGACCAGGTCTATTCCCGCGACGATGTCGACGCGGTGGTGATCGCGACGCCGGCGTCGACCCATGAGGAGCTGGTGCGCGAGGCGCTGTGCCGCGGCCGCCATGTCCTGGTGGAGAAACCGATGTCGCTCACCGGCGGCGGTTGCGACGGGCTGTGCCATCTTGCCGAAGCGTCCGGCAGGCTGCTGATGGTCGGCTACACGTTCCTCTACAACGCCGGCATCCGTAAAATGAAGGAGGTCATGGCGCCCGGGCAGTTCGGCCAGCCGTACTATCTTCACGCGACGCGGACCAACCTCGGCCCGATCCGGAACGATGTCAACGCGGCGTGGGACCTGGCGCCGCACGACATCGCCATCTTCAACTACCTCCTCGGCGAGGAGCCGCTCTGGGCGTCGGCGATCGGCACCCGCGTCCTGAGGACCGAGCGCGAGGACATCGCCTTCGCGACGCTCGGCTACAACAACGGAGTCATCGGCAACATCCACGTCAGCTGGGCGGATCCGAACAAGGTGCGCGAGGTGGTCGCGGTCGGCAGCCGTCGGCGTGTCGTCTTCAACGATCTGAACGACGTCGAGCGCGT
Organism: Vicinamibacterales bacterium; assembly: GCA_036269295.1. GTDB lineage: Bacteria > Acidobacteriota > Vicinamibacteria > Vicinamibacterales > CAVVIG01 > CAVQFC01. The sequence goes on from DATASG010000336.1 coordinate 4,122, forward strand.
CAGGGTGTTCGAACGCGGCGTCTCGGCCGGCGACGCGGTCGCCGATTCGTACGGCGAGTTCAAGCTGCTGGTGCGCGACGGCGACATCGTCAGCCCGAAGGTGGAGCCGAGCGAGCCGCTTAAGAACCAATGTGCCGATTTCGTGGCCGCGATCAGCGGCGGACGGCCGCCGCTCGCCACCGGACGCTTCGGCACCAGCGTCGTGCGGACCCTGGTCGCGATCGAGGCCTCGATGCGGTCGCGGGGAGCAGCCGTTGAAGTGTGACCTCCCGGGCGCCGTCGAGGTCCACCTCGGTGCCAACGCCGCGATCGATCCGGGCGTCCTGCTCGGGTACCCGTCCGGACGCCCCGGCGTCACCGGCGACACCCGCATCGGTCCCTCCGCCCGAATCCGCGCCGGCTCGATTGTCTACGCCGCCGTCGAGATCGGCGCCGACTTCGAGACCGGACACCACGCCATCGTCCGCGAGGAGAATCGCATCGGCAGCCACACCACCATCTGGAACAACTCGACCATCGACTACGGCTGCCTCATCGGCGACCGGGTCAAGATTCACTGCAACGTCTATGTCGCGCAGTTCACGACCATCGAGGACGATGCCTTCCTCGCCCCCGGGGTGACGATCGCGAACGACCCGCATCCGATTTGCAGCAAGTGCATGCAGGGCCCGACCATCCGGCGCGGCGCGCGGATCGGCGTCAACGTGACGCTGCTGCCGCTGATTACAATCGGGGAGAACGCGCTGGTCGGAGCCGGGAGCGTCGTGACCGCCGACGTGCCGGCCGGCATGCTGGTCGCCGGCAACCCGGCGCGCGTCATCGGTCCGGTGGATTCGATCGAGTGCCCGTTCGGGATCGTCATCCCATACGAGCATGGGATCGACGTCCGCCGCCGCCCCGAGTGGACGATCGTCGCGCCGCTGCCCCGTCCGGTGGTCCGGCCGCCGAAAAAGCTTCGATAGATGCGGGTTCTGGCCGCCACCTTCGCCTACAACGAGGGCGAGAAGATTCGCCGCACGCTGGCCCGGCATCCGAAGGACCGCGCCTACGACCTGCTGGTGCACGACGACGGCTCGACCGACGGCGCGCTGGACGACATCGATCCGGGCGTCATCGTGCTGCGCAACCCCATCAACCAGGGGATCGGCGCGGCGATGAAACGCGTGTTCCAGTACGCGCTCGACCACGGCTACGACGTGCTCGTGACTCAGGCGGGCAACGACAAGGACGATCCGCTCGAGATCCCGGCGCTGCTGGCGCCGCTGGAGCAGGACGCCGCCGACTTCGTGCAGGGGTCGCGGTATCTGGGCGGCGGCGGTTTCGGCAACATGCCGCGCTACCGCGTGTTCGCGACCAGAGTCGTGCACCCGCTGGTGTTCTCGATCGCCGCCCGCAAGCGGGTCACCGAAAGCACCAACGGGTTCCGCGCTTTTCGCACCTCGATCCTCGGCGATCCGCGAATCGACTGGCGGCAGGACTTGCTCGACCGCTACGAGTTGGAGCCGTACCTGATGCTGAAAGCGATTCGGCTGGGCTACCGCCACGTCGAGGTGGCGGTCACCAAGATCTATCCACCGCACACGCTGGGGTACACGAAAATGCGGCCGGGCGTCGACTGGTGGAGCATCCTCCGTCCGGTCGTCTACCTGGGCCTGGGGCTGAAGAAATGATCACAACCATGCCAGTGCCGTTCGTCGACCTTCGCGCCCAGCACGCGCCGCTGGCCGAGGCGATCGAGCGCACCTTCCGCGAGCTGATGGCGCGGAGCGATTTCATCATGGGAGCGGCGGTCGAGCGTTTCGAGGCCGAGTACGCCGGCTATATCGGCGCCCGCCACGCCATCGGTGTCGGCACCGGGCTGGCCGCGATCGAGCTCGCGCTGCGCGCCTTCGACGTCGGGCCGGGCGACGAGGTGATCACACCGGCCAATACCTTCATCGCCACCGTGCTCGCGGTCATGGCCGTCGGCGCCACCCCGGTGTTCGTCGACATCGACCCGGCAACCTACGGCATCGACGTCGGCGCCATCGACGCCGCGATCACGCCGCGCACCAGGGCGATCGTGCCGGTGCACCTGTACGGTCAGCCCGTCGATCTCGACGCCGTCGTCGCCCTGGCGCGGCGCCACCACCTGGTCGTGATCGAAGATGCCGCGCAGGCGCACGGCGCGCGCTACAAGGGCCGGCGCGCCGGCAGCGTCGGCGACGCGGCGGCGTTCAGCTTCTACCCCTCGAAAAACCTGGGCGCCCTCGGCGACGGCGGCATGATCACGACCAGCGACGATCGCGCCGCCGCCAGGCTGCGTCTGCTGCACAACTACGGCCAGCGGGTGAAGTACTACCACGCCATCCCGGGTACCAACTCGCGCCTGGACACGCTGCAGGCGGCGGTGCTCAGCCTCAAGCTGCCGCATCTCGACGGCTGGAACGCGGCCCGCCGCGCTCACGCCGAGGCCTACGCGGCGAGGTTGAAGGGACACGTCGCCACCCCGGTCGCGTCGGGCGATGTCGAGCACATCTATCACCTCTACGTGATCGAGACGCCGGTGCGGGACGCGCTCGCGCAGCGGCTGAAGGCGCGGCAGATCCAGACCGGGATCCACTACCCCGTGCCGGCGCACCTGCAGGAGGCCTGCGCGCCGCTCGGTTATAAGGCCGGAGATTTTCCGGTCACCGAGGCGGCGGCGCCGCGGCTGCTCTCGCTGCCGATGTTCGCCGAGCTCAGCGAAGCGCAGATCGACTACGTCGCCGACGCGGTTCGCGCCACGATCTAGCAGTCGCCCGGCAACCTATGTGGGAAACCGCGCTCGCCTTCGCCATCTGGGGCAGCTATGGCAGCGTCCTGACCGCCGCGCGCATCGATCCGGCGCTGACCGCGATCGCGCGCAGCGCCGGCCTCGGCCTCTTCTTGACTACCGCCAGCGTGGTGATCGCACAGCTCCGCGGCCGGCGCGAGATCACCGCCGCGATCCCGTGGCGCAGCGGCGCGCTCTGGCTGTCAGGATCGGTGCTGCTGGTCGACGAAGTGCTCTACAGCGTCAGCGCCGTCAGCGGACCGGTCGCGATCATCGGCCTCGCCTACGGCTGCGTGCCGGTTCTGGCGCCGCTGCTGTCGCGGCTGGCCGGCACCGATCGCGGCCAGTCGATGCGCGCGCGCCACTGGCTCTGCCTCGCGCTCGCCTTCGCCGGCAACGCGGTGGTGTTCTCGGAGCTGCAGGCGGCGCGCATCCACTTCACCATCGCCGCGGCGTTGGCGTTTGTCGCCGGCCTGCTGTTCACGCTGATGCCGGTCTGCTCGGCAAGGCTGCAGCAGGACGGGCTCGGCACCTGGGCGGTGCTCAAGAGCCAGGCCGCGGTGGCGGCCATCCTGGCCCTGCCGCTGCTGGGCCTGCTGAACGTGCTCGGCGTCGTGAGCCTTGGCGGGCCCGGCCACGCCACGGTGGTGCGGCGCAGCCTCGAAATCGGCGCGGTCAACGCCATCGCCTTCACCCTGACGCCGTTCTATCTCTGGTACCGGGGCATCGGACGCTGCGGCGTGGCGCGGACCTCGATCTGCGCCTTCGCTGAGCCGCTGGTGGCGACGCTGTTCTCTCTTCTCGTTCTCAAGGACGCGCCGCCGACGCCGCTGCTCCTGGCCGGCGCGGCCCTCGTCCTGTTCGCGATCGCGGTTTCCACGCGATCCGGCGAATAGCTCATAATCAAGCGCCGATGAACACACGAATCACCGAGCTGTTTGGCATCGAGCATCCGATCATCCAGGGTGGCATGCACTACGTCGGCTTCGCGGAGCTCGCGGCGGCGGTCTCGAATGCGGGCGGCCTCGGCATCATCACCGCGCTGACGCAACGCACGCCCGAAGCGCTCGCCGCCGAGATCCGCCGCTGCCGTGCGATGACCGACGAACCATTCGGCGTCAACCTCACCTTCCTTCCCGTGGTGACGCCGCCCGACTATCCTGGATACATCCGCGCCATCATCGACGGTGGCGTCAAGATCGTCGAAACCGCGGGCAACAACCCCCAGCGGTGGCTGCCGGCGCTGAAGCAGGCGGGCATCCGGGTCATTCACAAATGCACCTCGGTGCGCCATGCGCTGAAGGCCGAATCGATCGGCTGCGACGCGGTCAGCGTCGACGGCTTCGAGTGCGGTGGGCATCCCGGTGAAGACGACGTGCCCAACTTCATCCTGCTGCCGCGGGCGGCGGAGGAGCTGACCATCCCCTTCGTCGCCTCGGGCGGGATGGCCGATGGACGATCGCTCGTCGCCGCGCTGGCGCTCGGGGCGGACGGGATCAACATGGGCACCCGCTTCATCGCCACCAGGGAAGCGCCCGTGCACGAGCACGTCAAGCAGGCGCTGGTCGCTGCCAGCGAGCTCGATACCCGGCTGGTGATGCGGCCGCTGCGCAACACCGAACGGGTCTTGAGGAACGCCGCCGTGGACCGCCTGCTCGAAAAGGAGCGGACGCTCGGCTCCGCGCTCACCTTCGCCGACATCGCCGCCGATGTATCCGGTGTCTACCCGCAGATCCTGCAGCAGGGCCAGCTGGACGCCGGCGTCTGGTCCTGCGGTATGGTCGCCGGGCTGATCCATGATGTGCCGACGGTGCGAGAGTTGATTGACCGCATCATCGCCGAAGCGGACAACATCATCCGCCGCCGGCTGCTGGCTTCCCTCTGACGCAACCCGCGTTCACGCGCCGAGTATAATCGGTGATCGAAGGGGTTGCCGTGAGCCAGTTTCAGAAGGTCGCCGCGATCGCGCTGTCGCTGTGCGGCGTCGCCATGCTCGCTGCCGGAGCTGACCGCATTTTTACCACCCCGAACCCGGCCGCTGAATTGAAGCGGCTGTTTCCCGGCGCCGCCGCGTTTTCAGCCCTGGTCGGGGAGCCGCTCCACTTCACCGCCTACAGCGCCGACCCCAGAGTGAACCCGTCGGCGCCGGTACAGGGGGTCGCCTTCTGGACCACCGACCTGGTGCCGCAGGAGCATGGCTACCACGGCCCGATTCACATCCTCGTCGGCATGGACATGAGCGGCGTGCTCACCGGCGTCGTCGTCACCTACAATTCGGAGCCCTACGGCTACTTCTCGGTCGAGCCGCCGAAGTTCGCCATGCAGTTCAAGGGCAAGAAGATCAGCGATCCGTTCCGGGTCGGCGGCGACGTCGACGCGGTGTCGCGCGCCTCGATCAGCATCGCCAGCGCCACGCGCGCCATCCGCGACAGCGCGCGCATGGTCGCCAAGCAGCTGCTGCCCGAGGCCGGGAAGTAGTGGATCCGGCGGTCGACGGCTGGCGCGAGATCCTGCAGCCGCAGCTCGTCGACCTGACGCTGCTGGCCGCCTTCATCACCCTGGCGCTCATCAGTTTCTTCCGCAAAAGCGTCCCGCTCAAGTACGTGACCTTGGTGGCCGCGGTCGGCTACTTGGGCTTCACCAAGAGCACTCTCGTGTCGGTGAGCGACGTCTTTCGGCTGACCGACCTGAGCATGCCCGAGTTCAAATACAGCGTGGTCTGGTACGCATTCATGACCTTTGTGTTGGTCACGACCGTCCTGTGGGGACGCGTGTATTGCGGCCGCGTGTGCGCGTTCGGCGCCATGACGCAGCTGCTGGATCCGGTCATCCCGCGCAGAATGCGGTTCGAGGTCCCCGTTCGGGTCGAGAAATACGCCAACCTGGTCAAGTACGGTGTCCTCGCCGTCGTGCTCGTGTACTACATTGTCACGCACGACGTGGCGCTGCAGGTGCGTTACGTCGAGCCGTTCTGGATGTTCGGGTTGATCGGAACGCCGGCGATGTGGGCCGGCCTCGGAGTGGCGATGTGGGCGGGCCTCGGAGTGCTGCTGGTCGCGACCCTCTTCGTCCGCAACCTCTACTGCCGTTTCCTCTGCCCGGTCGGCGCCGCGCTCGGGATCATCGCGCAGGCGACGACGGTGTTTCGGATCAAGCGCTGGTCCGAATGCAAGAGCTGCAAGATCTGCGAGAAGACGTGCGAATGGGGCGCAATCCGCGGACCGCTGATCGTCAAGAGCGAATGCGTGCGCTGCGACGACTGCGAGCGCCTCTATCTGGACCAGAAGAAGTGCCCGCACTGGCTGATCCTGTTCAAGCGCAAAGGCAACACCGCCGTACCGGTCTCTTCAGTCGATTAGCCACGCCCCAGTCGAGCCACCCGCGGGCGTCGCGGTATCATGTCCGCTCGATGAGTGACCGACGATCCGCTCCCGTCTGGGCGCGGACGCTCGATGCCTTGACTGTTCTGCTCGCGGTCGTCGCCGCGATCGTCGCGGTCTCAGGCGGATTCCGCGCTCACGCGGGCGGCATGCGCCTGGCCGTGACCTCACCGCTGCCGCTGTTGCTCTGGTGCGTTGCCATCGGGGTGGTCCGGCACGCGGCCGCGCCGCAACAGCCGCTCTATCGCGAGTTGCCTCGTCGGTTCGCCGCCTGGTCGCGCCTGCCGGCGCTCCGCCACGCTGCCGCCGCGGTGATCGGTACCCGGCCGATCATGTTGGCGGTCGGCTATCTCGCCGTGTTCATGATCGGCTTCGCGAACGGCCGCGCACCGCTTCGACACTTCACCAACGAGCTGCTGAACCTGCCGGTGCGGTGGGACGCCGGTTGGTACCTGCAGATCGTGACCGACGGCTACAACTACACTCCCGGCGATCCCTCGGTTCAGCAGAACATCGTCTTTTTTCCCGCCTACCCGATGCTGACGCGCGTGGCCGGCCGTCTCCTTGGAGGCGACATGGTCGGATACGTCGCCGCCGGGATGATCATCTCCATCGGCTCGTTCTTCGCCGCGCTCGCCTATGTCTACGCCTTCGCCGGCACCCGCTACGGAGACGAGGTCGCCGGCGGTGCGATCTGGCTGCTCGCCGCATATCCGTTCGCGATCTTTTTTGGCGCGCTCTATACCGAGTCGCTCTTCCTGCTGGGAACGGTCGGCGCCTTCTATCACTTCTCGAAGCAGCAGTTCGGACGCGCCGCCTGCTGGGGTCTGCTAGTTGGCCTGACTCGGGTCAACGGCGCGCTGATGGTGCTGCCGCTCGCACTGCTTGCACTGTCCGCGACCGCCGCGCCCGCCAGGGCCAGGGCGCTTGCCGCCGCGGCGGCGCCCGCGATCGGTCTGGTCATCTACGCCGGTTTCATCTGGAGCCTCACCGGCAATCCGTTCGCGTTTGCGGCAAGCCATGCGGCGTGGGGACGTACCTACCAGGGGCTCGGCACCCTCGTGTCGCATCAGTATTCGATCCTCGCCAATGCCGGGCTGAGCGGCTACGTCGGCACGCCCGGATACGACGTCCTGAACGCGATCGGCGCTATCTTCGCGCTCGCCACGATCTGGCCCGTGACCCGGCGGCTCGGCGCCGCCTATGGGTTGTTCATGGCGCTGAACATCGTTCCGGCGCTGGCCGACGGCGGTCTCCTGTCGGCTGGCCGCCTTTCCTCGGTGCTCTTCCCCGCGTTCATTTGGCTCGCCACCGCCGTTCCATCCAACCACCGCCCGGGCTGGATCGCGACCTTCGCGGCACTGCAGGCATTCGCTGCCGCCCTGTTCTACACGTGGCGGCCGCTTTTTTGACCCGATGACCCGGCGACCGTTGCTGGCGGCGGTGGCGTTGCTGACTGTGCTGACCGTCATCATCACCTGGCCGATGGCGCTGCACATCGGCACACGCGTGCCGGGCCACGACGATCCGCTGTTCAGCATCTGGCGACTGGCGTGGGTCGCGCACGCACTGCCGCACGATCCGAGGCATCTGTTCGACGCCAACATCTTCTATCCGCACCTGCGCACGCTCGCCTACTCGGACGCCATGCTGCTCCAGGGGATCGTCGCCGCGCCGTTGCTATGGATGGGCACGAACCGGGTCCTGGTCTACAACCTGATGTTCCTCACCGGCATCGTGTCGTCGGGCGCCGGCATGTTCGTGCTGGTCCGGTATCTGACCGGCGATATCGGCGCCGCGCTCGTCTCCGCGGTCATCTTCACGCTCGCGCCTTATCGCATCGAGCATTTCATCCACCTCGAGCTGCAGTGGACGGTCTGGATGCCGCTTGCGCTCTGGGCGGTGCACCGCACCGTCGACCAGGGGCGTTTCAAGAACGGCGCCCTCACCGGCTTCTTCCTCTGGCTGCAGGTCATTTCGTGCGTCTACTACGGCGCGTTTCTCGGCGTCATCGTGTCGGCGCTCGCGCTGCTGCTGCTGGCGTCGCGGCCGGAGCGGGCCCGCCACGCCATCGGCCCGCTGAGCCTGGGCGCGCTCGTCGCCGCGATGCTGACGTGGCCGTACGCGCTGCCGTATCTGGCGGCGATGCGCGAGCTCGGGCCTCGACCGTCCGGCGAAGTCCTCCAGTTCAGCGCCGCTTGGGGGAGTTACCTGGCGGCACCGCATCAGAACTGGCTTTGGGGATGGACGGCGTGGGGCTTCGGGGGCAACGAGCGGCATCTGTTCCCCGGCGTCGCCTCGGTCCTCCTTGCGGTCGCCGGCCTGGCCTGGAGGCCGCGGCGCATGGTCTTGATCTACGCCGCGCTCACGCTGCTGGCGGTGGACCTGTCGCTCGGCCTCAACAGCGCGTTCTACCGCTGGCTCTACGAACACATCTTCGCGTTCCGCGGCTTTCGCGCCCCGGCGCGCTTCGCGATCCTGGCCTGCTGCGCGATGTCCGTGCTCGCCGGCTTCGGCTACCGCCTCTTGCAGCAGTTGCTCGCCGCCAGGCCGGTGCGACGCGCCCTCCTCATCGCGGTGCTGGTCGTGGTGGTGACGGAATCAGGATCTTCGCCGCTCGAGCTCGCGGCGCAGCCGACGATGACCCCGCCGGTCTACCGGTTCCTCCGCACGGTGGCGCCGTCGGTGATCCTCGAGCTGCCGGCGGAAGACTACGAGCCGACGTACATGTTCTGGTCGACGTATCACTGGCACTGGCTGGTCAACGGCTACAGTGGCTACACCCCGGGTGACCACGTCGAGACCATGTCGTTGATGGCGACCTTTCCGGACGACGAGTCGCTGGCGCGGCTGCGGGAGCTGGGCGTCCGCTACGTGCTCGTGCATCAGGCGCTCTACCAGCCAGACGACTTCGCGGATCTGATGAGCGCGATCGCCGAGCGCGCCGAGCTGATTCCGGTCGGACACTACCGCGACTGGCTGGCCGGCGACACGCAGATGATCGAGCTGCGGCGGTAGACTCACAGCTCTCAACTCTCAGTGTTATTTCTCAGTTCTCAGTTCTTAGTTGTTAGCTGTTAGTTGTCCAAGAGCCTGGCGCATCGTCGCGGCAATGCGAACGAGCGGTGCGCCGAGCGCGGAGCCGCGCCGCCAGGCGAGCGCCAGCGTGCGTCCCGGCCCGGGCGCCACGAACCGGCGCACCGTCAGCTGACTGCGGCGGTTCTCGACCGGCAGTGCGATCGACGGCAATAGTGTCACACCGCCGCTCGCGCTCACCATCTGGACCAGCGTCGCGAGGCTGGTGGCGCGGAAGCCGGTCTCCCGCGCCCCGGCGCGGGCGCACAGCTGCAGGGCCTGATCCCGGAAGCAGTGCCCTTCGTCGAGCAGGAAGACGCGTGCGCCGTCCAGGTCCTTGGGCGTCACCCGCGCCTTCTTGTTTCCGCGCGCCAGCCGATGGCCCGGCGCGGCGGCGACGAGGAACGGATCCCAACCGAGCGGCTCGTGCGCCAGCCCCCGCAGATCGGCCCCGAGCGCGAGGATCGCGGCGTCGATCGCGCCCTCCTTCATCTGCTCGACCAGACGCGCGGTGCGTTCTTCGCTCCAGTCGACCGTCATGTCCGGGTACGCGCGCGCCAGCGCCGGCGCCAGGTCCGGCAGCAGATACGGGCAGACGGTCGGGATGACCCCGAGCCGTAAGGCGCCGCGAAATGGATCGGCCTGCTGCCGCGCCATCTCCTGAAAATCACCGGCCGCCATCAGGATGCGGCGTGCCTGAGCGATGAGCGGCGCCGCCGCCGGCGCCACCCGCACCCGCCGGCCGGTGCGCTCGAACAGTTGCACACCCAGCGCCTGCTCCGCGACCCCCACCTGCGCGCTCAGCGAGGGCTGCGCCACGTGACACGCCTCCGCCGCGCGCCGGAAGTTGGCCAGCTCCGCGACCGCGACGATGTACTGGAGCTGGCGGAGTGAGACCGGCAGAGTCGAGAGTAGGTTCATAGGCCCAGGCTATCAATCTGAATCATACGTTGTCTTGGACCTATGGGGTGGCGAGAGCGATACTCGCCTGACGGGTCCACGGAACGAACCTCCGGGCGGCACCCCGATCACAGTAGAGGTCAACATCAATATGGACAGCGAGCAGAAGTGCCCATTCTCGGGCAAGGCGCACAGCGGCAGGTCGAACCGGGACTGGTGGCCGAATCAGCTGGAGCTGAAGACCCTCCACCAGAATCCGCCCGCGGGCAATCCCATGGGCCCCGCGTTCAACTACGCCGAAGAATTCAAGACGCTCGATCTCGGTGCTCTCAAGAACGACATCGAGCAGGTGATGACGACGTCGCAGGCCTGGTGGCCGGCCGACTTCGGCCACTACGGGCCGCTCTTCATCCGGATGGCGTGGCACAGTGCGGGCACCTACCGCATCTTCGACGGCCGCGGCGGCGCCGGGGCCGGTGACCAGCGTTTCGCTCCCCTGAATAGTTGGCCGGACAACGTCAGCCTCGACAAGGCGCGACGACTGTTGTGGCCGGTCAAGCAGAAGTACGGCCGGAAAATCTCATGGGCCGACCTGATGGTCTTCGCCGGCAACTGCGCTCTGGAGTCGATGGGGTTCAAGACCTTCGGCTTCGGCGGCGGCCGCGAGGATGTCTGGGAGCCCACCGAGATCAACTGGGGCACCGAGGAGAAGTGGCTCGCTGACGACCGCTACCAGGCCGAGCGGCAACTCGACAGCCCTCTCGCCGCCGTGCAGATGGGCCTCATCTACGTGAACCCGGAAGGGCCGAACGGCAACCCGGATCCTCTCGCCTCGGCGCGAGACATCCGGGAAACGTTCCGTCGCATGGCGATGAACGATGAGGAGACGGTGGCGCTCATCGCCGGCGGGCACACCTTCGGCAAGACCCATGGCGCGGCCGCCGCAAGTCACGTCGGGCCCGAGCCCGAGGCGGCTCCTCTCGAGGCACAGGGCCTCGGCTGGGCGAACAGTTACGGCTCCGGCAAGGGCGGCGACACCATCACCAGCGGTCTCGAGGTGACCTGGACCACGACCCCGACGAAATGGAGTCACAACTTCTTCCAGAGCCTGTTCGGCTACGAGTGGGAGCTCACCCAAAGTCCCGCTGGTGCTAAGCAGTGGACGGCGAAGAGCGGCGCCGGCGCCGGCACCGTGCCCGATGCCCACGACCCATCGAAGAAGCATGCCCCGACCATGCTCACCACGGACCTCGCGCTGAGGATGGACCCGGGCTACGAGAAGATCTCGCGCCGCTTCCTCGAACGCCCACAGGAATTCGCGGACGCCTTCGCCAAGGCGTGGTTCAAGCTGACGCACCGTGACATGGGCCCGATCTCGCGCTACCTGGGACCGCTGGTGCCGGCGGAGCCGCAGTTGTGGCAGGACCCGGTCCCGGCGGTCACTCACGAGCTGATCGGAGCAGCGGATATCGCGGCCCTCAAGGTCAAGATCCTCGCCTCGGGATTGTCGATCCCCCAACTGGTTTCGACCGCCTGGGCGTCGGCATCGACGTTCCGCGGCACCGACATGCGCGGTGGCGCCAACGGGGCCCGCATCCGCCTCGCACCGCAGAAGGATTGGGACGTCAACAATCCGCCCGAGCTGGCGAAGGTGCTGAAGATCCTGGAAGGAAGCCAGAAGGCGTTCAACGACGCGCAGAACGGCGGCAAGAAGAGGGTTTCGCTTGCCGACCTGATCGTGCTGGGCGGGTGCGCCGCCGTCGAGCAGGCCGCCAGGAACGCTGGATACGACCTGCAGGTTCCCTTCTCGCCCGGACGCACGGATGCGACGCAGGAGCAGACCGACGTGGAGGCCTTCGCCGTGCTCGAGCCGTCGGCCGATGGGTTCCGCAACTACCTTGGACGGGGAAACCGGCTGCCCGCCGAACATCTGTTGATCGAGCGGGCCCAGATGCTGACGCTGAGCGGGCCCGAAATGACGGTGCTCGTGGGCGGCATGCGTGTCCTGAACGCGAACGCCCGGCCGTCCGATCTCGGCGTCTTCACCCGGCGGCCGGCGACGTTGAGCAACGACTTCTTCGTCAACCTGCTCGACATGGACACGGAGTGGAAGCCGACCTCCGACGCCGCCGAGACCTTCGAAGGCCGCGGCCGCGGTACCGGCGCGCGCAAGTGGACCGGCACCCGCGTCGACCTCGTCTTTGGTTCGAACTCCGAGCTCCGCGCCCTGGCGGAGGTCTACGCCTGCGACGACGCACGCGAGAAGTTCGTGCGCGACTTTGTGGCCGCGTGGGACAAGGTCATGAATCTCGATCGATTCGACCTTGCCTGACTCTCACGACGAGGCAACCCCTACCTGCTCGGCCGGAATTTCTGCACGCGCCGGCCGTTGCCGACCTCGGCAGTGTAGAGGTTGCCCGTCGAATCGACCGCGACGTTGTGGAGAAAGATGAACTCTCCCGCGTATCGCCCGATGCGCCCGAAGCTTCCCGCCTCGGTGAGCGTCTTCCGTTCGTAGATGTGCACGTGTCCCGTGCCGGCATCCGCCAGGTAGAGATACCGCTGCGCCGCATCGGGTGAGAACGCGACCGAGAACGAAGTGCCCAGCAGCCTGGTTTTCCGCTCGACGAAGATTTCGCGTTGAAACTTGCCGTCGATGGTGAACACCTGCATGCGGTTGTTCATGCGATCCGCGACGTAGACCAGGCCGTCGTTCGACACCCGCACGCCATGCACCAGGTTGAACTGCTGCGGTCCCGGACCCTCGTCCGCCAGCTTGTTCGGCGCCGCATCGTCGGGCGCGTTGCCGTAGGCGCCCCACATCCGCTTGAACGCTCCGGTGTCGGCGTCGAGCACGATGACGCGCCGGTTGACGTAGCCGTCGGCGACGAACACCTCGTTCGTCTTCGGGTAGACGTAAATGTCGGCGGCGTTGTTGAAGTTCTCGGTGTCGAGGCTGCCTTTGCTTTTGCCGCGGTGCCCGACCTGCAACAGGAACTTCCCCGTCTGCGTGAATTTCAGGATCTGGTTTTCGGTCCGCTCGCGCAAACGCGGTCCGCCGGCGGACGAGATCCAGACATTGCCTTTGTAGTCGACATGGATCGTGTGCTCGTCCTTCGGCCACTCGTATCCCGGCGCCTCTCCGCCCCATCCCTGGAGGTAATTGCCGGCCGCGTCGAACTCCATCACCGGCGGCGCCGGCGTGCAGCACACCGCCTCGGGGTTGCGCGCCTTCTCGTCGTCGTTGAGCGACCACGGCCGCTGGATGATCCAGACATGATCGCGCGCATCGACGTCGAGGCCGGAGACCTGCCCCAGGATCCATTGGCGCGGCATCTTGGGCCACATCGGATCTACCTGAAAAGCAGGCGCCGGAGGGCGCTGGGCCTGCGCCGTCCGCTCGACCGTCCGCTCGGCCGCCGCCAGCCCAATCAATGCGGCCGCAACCGCGGCTGCTTTCCATGTCCAACTCATCTCGCTCCTCCAGGGTCGCGGGTACTCTACATCTTTTGCATTACACTCTCTGCCGAGGATGAACATGCGGTCCAGCATTCTTACGATTCTCGTGCTCGCCGCCCTGCAGAACGCGGCGGCTCCCGACCCCGTGAAGACGCTGGTCGAGCGTCTCGACGTCGAGAAGTACAAGGCCACCGTCAAGGGCCTGACCCAGTTCGGCGATCGGCGTCAGGGTACGGATCGCAATCGCGCCGCGGTCGATTGGATCGAAGCGCAGCTGAAGAGCTACGGCTGCCGAACCGAGCGGGTGAAGTACGTCTACGATCCGCCACCTGCCGCCGCCGCCGGACGCGGTCGCGGCAACACCGGGTTGGCGGTCGGCGGCGGCCGCCCGCGCGGCGACAAGATTCCGACCGGGGTGAACACCGATCCGATGAAGCAGCCGGACGAGCGGCTGCGCGCGCTCAACATGCAGCCGACCACGCCTGGCCCTCGCGAGATGGTGTTCTGCACCAAGGTCGGGTCGACTCACCCGGAGGAGATGTACATCGTCGGCGGTCATATGGACGGCCACGGCTGGGGCGAGGCGGCGAACGACGATGGCTCCGGCACCGCGCTGGTGATGGAGCTGGCCCGGGTTTTCAGCGCCCCGGACGTGAAGACCGATCGCACCATCCGCTTCGCGCTCTGGAACAACGAGGAGACCGGATCGCAGGGCGCTCGGGCCTACATCGAGCAGCGGCAGGCGCTGCAGGGCAAGGAGAGCCCGGCCGGTTCCGGCCAGTACCCCGAACCGAGGTGGTTGGGCATGATCCAGCACGACATGATGATGTTCGACCATGGGATGCCGCTCCCCGACGGCACCATGCGCAAGGAGCAGCGCGCCGAAGCGGACGTCAACATCGAGTTTCAGGCGAACTCGAAGATGGCCGCCCAGAGCCAGGCGCTGGCCTGGGTGCTCGAAGCCGCCAACGAAAAGTATGCGACCGACTATCCCGCCGCGGTCGGCCCTCACATGACCAACACCGATTCGGGTCCATTCATGGACATCGTCGCCGCGATCAGCGTTCGCGAGAACGAGCGCGGCGTCCAGATCGGCAACGGCTGGGATCCGCAGTGGCACCAGCCGACCGACGTGTTCGCCACCTACACGGATAAGGATTTCCGCCTCGGCCTGAACGCGGCCCAGACGACGCTCGCCGCCGTCGCGGGACTGACAGGCGCGACCCTGATCAGATGATCCGGTGGCGGATCGCGTGTGCCGCCGCGATCTTCCTTACTGCCGGCGCCTACGCGAATCATTTCCACAACGACTTCCACTTCGACGACGCCCACACGGTCCAGAACAACGTCTTCGTCCGCAGCCTCCGCAACCTCCCGCTCTTCTTCACCAACCCCGCGACCTTCAGCTCGCTGCCGGCCAACCAGAGCTACCGGCCGCTCGTGACGACGACGCTCGCGCTGGACTATTGGCTGGGCGGCGGCCTGGACCCGCTCGCGTTTCACGTCACCAGCTTTGCCCTGTTCATGCTCCAGTGCGTGCTGTTGCTGGCGCTCTACCGGCGGGTCATGGATCGCGCGCTTCCGGATCAACGCAACCGCTGGCTCGCCCTGCTGGCGGCGGCGTGCTACGCGTTACACCCCGCGAACGCCGAAACCGTCAACTACATCATCGCGCGCTCGGAAATCCTCTCGACCCTCGGCGTCGTCATCGCGCTGCTGCTGTTCGCCGCCGGCGGCGCTGCCAGACGGTATGGCTTGTATCTCATTCCCGCCGTGCTCGGGATTCTGAGCAAGGAACCGGCCGCGATGTTCGCGCCCCTGCTGTTTCTGTATGTCGCCCTGTTCGAGCGTGAGCTCTCGCTTCGCGAGATGTTCCGGCCGCGAAACCTCGCCGCGGTGCTGCGCCTCACATGGCCGGCTTTTCTCGTCTGCGCCGGGACCGTCACGGTCGGCATGCGGCTGGCGACGACGTATTCGCCGGGCGGCACCTCACGGTGGCAGTACCTGCTGACCCAGCCCTCGGTGATCCTTCACTATGTAGTCAGCCTGTTCCTGCCGCTCCAGCTCAGCGCCGACACCCAATGGCCGCTCGTCGTGGATCCGCTCGACGGGCGCCTGGTCGCCGGCGGCGCCTTCGTCACCGCGGCACTGGCGCTCGCGTGGGTGACCTCGCGGCAAAAGGAGACGCGGCCAATCGCCTTCGGCGTGTTGTGGTTCTTCGTTGCGCTGCTGCCGACGTCGAGCATCGTGCCGCTGGCGGAGCCGATGAACGATCACCGCATGTTCTTTCCGTTCGTCGGCCTCGTCCTCGCGGTCGTCTGGGCCGCGGGCTCGGTGGCGCGGCGTCTGCCGCCGCGCACCCAGCCGCTGGCGTCCGGCCTCGCCGCGGCCGTGCTCTTCGCGATGGCTTACGGCACCTGGCAGCGCAACATCGTGTGGCGGACCGAAGAGTCACTCTGGCTCGACGCGACCATCAAGAGCCCCGACAACGGACGGGGGTTGATGAACTATGGCGTCATCCAGATGAACAAGGGCAACCTGCAGGTCGCCGACGACTACTTCGCGCGCGCCTTGCAGTTCACCCCACGCTATGCGTACCTGCAAGTCAACCTCGGTGTCTTGAAGGCCGCGCTCGGGCAGCCTGCGGAGGCGGAGCGGCACTTTCGCGAGGCACAGCGGGACGATCCGAACAACCCGGTCAGCTATACGTTCTTCGCGCGCTGGCTGAAGTCCGTGGGCAGAACCGAAGAGGCGCGGCTGTTCGCCGAGAGGGCGGTCGAGTTGAGCCCGGCCGACGCCGACGCGCGGGCGTTGGTGAGCGATCTGACAGCGATACCCCCGGCAAGGATGCCGAGCCCGGCGGTGCCGGACACGCCGGAGGGCTGGTTGACGCTCAGCCTCGCGCAGTGCCAGGCGCGCCGCTTCGAGGACTGCATCCGATCGAGCGAGCACGCCCTTCAACTGCGACCGGCGTACGCCGAAGCGTTCAACAACATCTGCGCCGCGGAGAACGCGCTGCGCAACTGGGCCTCCGCCGCCGACGCCTGCGAGCACGCGCTGGAGATCGCGCCCGATTACGCCCTGGCGCGCCACAACCTGGAATTCGCGAAAGCGAAGCTGGCGAAGTGACACCCGGAGGGAACGGAGTCTGCGATACGATTGCGGCCACATTTGCCATGACCCACAGACGCACGCTTGTTGTTTCGTTGCTCGCTCTCGCCGCCGCGCCGCTCGCGGCGCAGGATCGCACCATCGAGCTGCTGCGCCAGCTCGCCGACGCGCCCGGGCCCCCGGGCTTCGAGGAGCCGATCCGCAAGGTCATGGTCGATCAGATGAAGCCGTACGCGTCCGCGATCACCTTCGACGGCATGGGCTCGATCGTCGCCACCCAAGGGACCCAGGGCCCGCGCATCATGGTCGACGCCCACATGGACGAGCTCGGCGGAGTGGTGCGCCGCGTCACGTCCCGCGGCCTGCTGACCATGCAGATGCTCGGCGGCTGGCTGGACCAGGCGCTCGTCGATCAGCGGTGGATCATCGTCGGATCGAAGGGGCCGGTGCGCGCGGTGACCGGGATCCGCGACGTCCACGTCGTGCCGCCGGAGGAGCGGACGCGCGTCTACTCGCGTGACAGCCTGTTCCTCGACGTCGGCGCCCGGGACGACGCGGAAGTCGCGGCGATGGGCATCGGCCCTGGCGATCCGGTGGTGCCCGATGCGCCGTTCACGGTCATGAACGGCACCAGCAACTACCTCGCCAAGGGATGGGACGATCGCGTCGGCTGCGGCGTGGTGATCGAGGCGATGCGGCGGCTCGCCACGCTTCCTCACCCGAACCAGATCCTGTGGACGATCACCACGCAGGAAGAGATCGGCTTGCGCGGTGCGCACACCGCAGCCGACGTCGTCAAGCCGGCGCTGGCGATCGCGATCGAAGGCGGGATCACCGGCGACGTCTTCCCCGGCCGCCCGGAAGAAACGCAGGTGCGGCTCGGCGCCGGACCCGGCATCTTCCTCTACGACTCGTCGGCGTTGCCGAATCGCAAGCTGACGCAGCTCGTGAAGGACACCGCCGTCGCGCTGAAGCTGCCGCTGCAGCTGGACCTCGTGCAGGGCTACGGCGACGACTCCGCGGAGCTGCAGAAGAGCAACGGCGGCGTGCCGACGGTGAACTTGGTGGTCCCGATCCGCTACACGCACTCGCACAACGGCATCATGAACCGCCGTGACTTCGACCAGATGGTCGATCTGCTGGTCGCGCTGCTGCAGAAGCTCGACGCCGCGACAGTGGCGAAAGTGCGCGACTTCACGCCGTAATCACGAACAGAAACAGCAAAGAGCGCACAGGACCCGGACGGCGCGTGGCGCGTCACGCGTCGACCCCGAAGCGCTCGATGGTCTCGTATCGGACCTCGCGGAACATCGGCAGGCCGGCGGCCTCGATGATCGCCTTCAGCCCGAGCCGCCCGTGAAACTCCATGTTGTCGCGGTTGATGACCACGGCGCTGGGGTACTGCGGTGCCAGGCGGCGGAATTCGCTGTCGATGAGCTGGAAGCGCCGGACCATGTTCTCGGCGCTCTCGTGTGGACGGTTCCGCTGCCGGATGTGCTTTTCGACCGTGTCGGTGTTCGACGTCAGCACGATCACCCGATCCGGGTTCCAGTGATCGCCGATGGCCAATACCTTGTGGAGCTCGCCGTGGTGCTGGCGCGGGTATTCGGCGATGTGCGCCTCGAGGGTGATGCGGGCGCCCTCGAAGAAAATGACCTTGCCGGGACGATCGTTGTCTGCCGCATCGCGGTAGTTCGCGTCATAGAGCCGGCCGAAATACGCGGTCACGCCGATCGGATTGCGCCCGGCGTCGATGTCCTCGAGCACGCGAGGATCCCACACCCCCTCCTCGCCTTCACCGTACGATCCGTTGTGGTAGAGGTCGCCGAGCTGTCGCAGCAGCGTGCTCTTGCCGACGCCCGGGCCGCCGACGATCGCGACTCGCATGTCAGAGCACGTCGTGTGCGGTTTCGCGCGTCGCCGCCAGGCCGGCCAGCGAGAGGACCGCGCCGGCGCAGAGATAGTAGCCGACGTACTGCAGGCCGAAGGTCTTGGCGAGGTAGGTCGCCGCGTACGGCGCCAGTGAGGCGCCGAAGATGCCGGCGAGGTTGAAGGTCAGCGAGCTGCCGGAGTAGCGCACCGAGGTGGGAAAGAGCTCGGACAGCACCGTCCCGAGCGGTCCGTAGACCAGCCCGACCAGCGACATCCCCAACACCATCATCGCCACCGCGCCGTAGGTGCCGGCGGTGAACAGCGGTGCCATCACCAGGCCAAACAGAAAGATGCCGACGTTGACCCACATCAGCATGTTGCGGCGACCGCGTTCGGCGAGCAGGGCCGAGATCGGCGTGAAGGCGGCGAAGAACAGAATCGAGAACAGCTGCATCACCAGGAACTTCTCGCGCGTGTAGCCGAGTGCGCTCGTGCCCCAGGAGAGCGAGAACACCGTCATCAGGTAGAAAATCTGGAACGCCGTCAACGATACCAGCACACCCAGGAACAGCGTGCCGGCGTGGTTCTTGAGCACCGTCAACATCGGCACCTCCACCCGTTCGCTGCGCCTCAGCGCCTCGCGAAACACCGGGGTCTCGGCAATCGTCAGCCGCACGTAAAGGCCCACGCCCACCAGCAGCGAGCTGGCGAGAAACGGCAGCCGCCAGCCGAAGGCGAAGAACTGCGCGTCGGTCAGGGTCGTGGACAGCAGCAGGAAGATGCCGCCGGAAAACAGAAACCCGACCGGCGCCCCGAGCTGCGGGAACATGCCATACCACGCCCGTTTGCCCGGTGGCGCGTTTTCGACCGCCAGCAGGACGGCGCCGCCCCATTCGCCGCCGAGGCCCAGCCCCTGGCCAAAACGACAGACCGCGAGCAGCAGCGGTGCCGCGAGGCCGATCGTCGCGTAGGTCGGTAGCACGCCGATCGTGACCGTCGACACGCCCATCGTCAGCAGCGCCGCCACCAGCGTCGTCTTACGGCCGACGCGATCGCCGAAGTGGCCGAACAGCGCCGAGCCGATCGGCCGCGCCACAAAGGCGATCGCGAACGTCGCCAGCGAAGCCAGTGTCGCGGATGCCGGATCCGACTTTGGAAAGAACA
>DATASG010000337.1:0-6711 GCA_036269295.1 Vicinamibacterales bacterium
CGTTGCTCGGCGAGCGTGGAAATCGACGCCGGTCCGTCGTCCGACAGCTGTTGCAGCAGCGTCAGCCGCGTCGGATCGCCGAGCGCCGTGAACAGCAGCGCGGCGCTGGCGATTCGTGTGTCAACCGTGCGCTTCGGCATACTTCTGGATCCAGACAATGACTTCGGTCCAGCCCTGGGTGTTGTCGGCGTAGACCTTGGCCCGGCGGGCGAGCGAGATCTCGGTGAAGCCGGTTTCCGACACGCTCAAGCGCGTGCCCTTGCGGGAGGGCTCCAGCGTGAAGGTGACCGTGGTCCACGGCTCGCGCGAGTAGTCGACGCTGGGATCGACGGCGCCGGGATGCCACTGCCAGGCGAAGCGGCGCGGCGGCGTCATCTCCGTGATCCGCACGACAAAGCGCTTGCCCTCGTGTCCGGGATATTGGGACGTCATCCAGATTTGGGCGCCGGGGGTGATGTCCCCTTCAATGATCACCCGAAACCAGCTCGAGAGATCCTTGGCGGTCGTCAGGACGCGCCATACCTTGTCCGGCGGCGCGTTGACCTCGATGGTGCGATCGATCCGGCTGAGCTCGTCAGTCTCCATTATGCAACCTCTGGGTTGCATAATACACAGACCCGCCGGACGCTTCCACTTGACAGCCAAGTGCGGCCGTGGCATGGTGTCGCGCGGGAGCACACGAGGATGGCCAGTGGACGGCCGGAACGCGTCGAGCTGCTGCAGGGCACGCTCTACCCCGCGCTGGTCCGGCTCGAGCAGCAGGGGCTGATCAAAGGCGCCTGGCAGAAGAGCGAGAGCAACCGCGACGCGAAGTACTACGCGATCACGAAGGCCGGCGTCCGATCGCTCGAAAAGCAGACGGCGCGGTGGCGCCGGCTCGCCGGCCTGGTCGACAAGCTGCTGCTCAACCAGGCGTGACCGATGGCGCGCTTTGTTCGCCGCCTGCTGAGGGCCTGCTGTTCGGCCTCACCCCGCTCGATCCCTCGACCTTCGCCGTGGTCGCGGTCTCGTTCGCGGCCATCGCGACCCTGGCGTCGTACCTGCCCGCGCGACGCGCGGCGAACGTCGACCCGCTGATGGCGCTGCGGTGCGACTAGAACGCCTTCGATTTCGGTGTAGAGACGACGCGCTTTTGCCCCTCGCCCGGCGCGCGCCGCGCGCGCCGGGACTCAGGTCCGGCTAGGCCCCCACCTACCGGTTGCCGCTCGTTGGACGCGCGCCCGTGTTCGGCAGCGCGAACGCGACGTACTCTCCGGAGTAAGCGCCGCCGCCGATCGCGACGACGATGAATTGCCTGCCGTCGGCGGAGTAGGTCATCGGCGATCCCGACTGGGGCGCCGGTAGCCAGACCGCGCCGACTTCCCGTCCCGTCTGCTTGTCGTAGGCACGGAGCATCGCGCCGCGCGGCCGTCCCGGCGGCGCGGTGATCTGCGGATCGCCCATCACCACCAGCGTCTTGGTCACCATCAGCCCGACGCCTGACGTGCCCGGCTGGCCGGTTTTCGGAATCGTCTTGCCGGCCAGGAGCGGGTGCGTGCGGATGTTGTCGGGTGTGTCGCCGTGCGGTACTTGCCACATCAGATCGCCGCGATCGAGGTTGATCGCCGCGAGCGTTCCATATGGTGGCTTCACCATCGGCAGCCCCTGCACGTTGAGCCCTTCGGCGGAGCCGCCGCCGGCTGGCCCTGCCGCTGGCGCCGGCGGCGCTTGTTGTGCCGGCCGCGGCGGAGCGTCAGCCGCGCAGCAGTCGCCGGGCCCGAGCACGACCCGGAAGTTTTCGCCCGCGATCCCCGAGACGTAGCCGATGTCAGAGAACCCCTTGGGCGGCGCCACCAGCGACCTCGCCGAGACTCCCATGTTGCCGGCCTGCGCGTAGACGATGTGGGTTTCAGGATCGGCCGCGGAGCCGGGCCAGTTGGTTGCCGTCGACGCGACGAGCGCGCCGTAGAGCGGGCCGTTGACGTTGCCCAGGATCGGCGGCGCGAACGGCGACGCCTCGTTCTTGTAATGCTTCAGCCGCTCGAGTGCCTGCGCCCGCAGCTCCGGCGTGAAGTCGATCAAGTCGTCCGGAACCTTGAGGTAGTTGCGCGCGTAGGCTGGCGGCTTCGTCGGGAACGGCTGGGTCGGCGAAGTCTTCTCTCCGGGCACGTCGGACTGCGGCACCGGCCGTTCCTCGATTGGCCACACCGGCTGCCCGGTCACGCGATCGAAGACGTAGAGCCACGCCTGCTTGCTCGGCGACGCGACCGCTTTGATCGCCCTGCCGTTGACGTTGATGTCGAGCAGCAGCGGCGCCGAGGAGTTGTCGAAGTTCCAGATCGGATGGTGCACGAACTGGTAGTGCCATTTGCGCACGCCGGTCTTCAAATCGACGCAGACCAGGCTCTCGGCGAACAGGTTGTTGCCGGGGCGATGGCCGCCGTAGAAATCAGACGAGGGCGTTTCGACCGGCAGGTAGACGAGCCCGAGCTCTTCGTCCGCCGTGATCTGCGTCCACACTCCGGTGTTGCCGTTGTCGGCCCAAGACTCCTTTTCCCACGTGTCGTTGCCGACCTCGCCCGGACGTGGGATGGTGTTGAACGTCCACAGTACCTTGCCGGTGCGGACGTCGAACGCGCGCACCAGCCCCTTGGTGTTGTTGTGCGTCGGGACGGTCGCCCCTTCGCGCATCGCCGACCCGACGATCACGATGTCCTTGATGACGGCCGGCGTCGAGTGGATGCCGATCTCACCCGTCTCCAGATCGATCTGCTGTCCCTTCCCGAACACCGCGCCGACCTTCAGATCGACGATGCCGCCCTTGCCGAACGTCGGGATCATCGCGCCGCTCTTCGCGTTCAGCTCGACGAGTTGGAAGCCGGTGGTCACGTAGATCACGCGGTCGTCGCCTTTGCCGTCGGTCCAGTACGAGACGCCGCGGCCCGAGAGCTGGCGCGGCGAGACCGCCGCGCGCTTGCCCTCGCGCAGGCTGTGAGTCCAGATCACCTCGCCGGTCTTGCCGTCGAGCGCGACCACCGACCGCCGCGTGCCCCCGGTCGGATAGAGAATCCCCTTGATCGCAAGCGGCGTGCCCTCGAGTTTGTATTCGGGACGCGGGCCGAGGTTGTCGGTCTTGAACCGCCACGCGACCTCGAGCTGGTTGAAGTTCGACCCGTTGATCTGGTCGAGCGGCGAGTACCGCGTCCCTTTCATGTCCGCGGTGTAGTGCGGCCAGTCGCCGTTGCGTGTGGAGGGCAGGCCGGAGGCCTGTCCCGCGAGGCCGGAGCGAAGCCAGACGAGGCCGATGACGACCGACGCGAGCGCCAATGCGATCCGAAGGATCCGTGCGGACATAGCCACTCCCTTCGTGTGCTGCGATTGTGAGACACCATACAACTGGTGACGGCCGCCGTCCAGCGAGGATCTTCCTGGGGAGGCCTCGTCATGGCAGAATCAGCGCCAGGGACCACAGGGCACTGGAGGAGGAGCGTGATGCGAGGTATCGCGGGAACGATGATGCTGGTGGTGACGTCGGCGTTCGCGGTCGCGCTCGCCGCCAACGACGGACCGCCGCCGCCCTGGGCTTACGGCTTCCCGTCAGCCGCGCCCGCGACGCCGAGCGGCGCGCCCGCGACGCCCAACGGCGGGCTCGCGACACCGGCCGCTGCGCCCGCCGGCGCGGCAGCCCCTGCTCCCGCCCCCGACGCCACGCCGCGCCAACTGCCTGGAGGCAGCGGCTCGTTTACGCTCGCGCAAATCCGCGACGGCTTCGGGCCGGCCGACTGGTTCCCGGGCGACCACCCGGCCATGCCAGAGATCGTAGCGCACGGCAAGCGGCCCGACGTGCGCGCCTGCTCGCTCTGTCACTACCCGAACGGCAAGGGCCGGCCGGAGAACGCCGGGGTGTCCGGCTTGCCCGTCGCCTACTTCATTCAGACCATGGCCGACTTCAAGTCCGGCGCGAGGAAAAGCGCCGACTCGCGTAAGAGCAACACCGGCCTGATGATCGCCTACGCGAAGGCGATGACCGACGACGAGGTCAAGGCCGCGGCAGCGTACTTCGGCGCCATGCCGTGGACACCGTGGATCAAGGTGGTCGAGGCGAGCACCGTCCCGAAGACGCGCATCGCCGGCGGCATGTTCGTGAAGCTCGAAGGCCGCGACACCGAGGCGATCGCCGATCGGATCATCGAAGTGCCTGACGACACCGAGCGCACCGAGTCGCTCCGCGATCCGCGGTCGGGATTCACGGCCTACGTGCCGATCGGCAGCCTCAAGAAAGGTGAAACGCTCGTGACCACCGGCGGCGGCAAGACCACCCGCTGTTCGGTGTGCCACGGCGCAGACCTGAAAGGCCTCGGCCCGGTGCCCGGCATCGCCGGCCGCTCGCCGAGCTACACCGTCCGCCAGCTGTTCGATACACAGCACGGCACCCGCACCGGCGTCTGGGCGGATCTGATGAAGCCGGTGGTAGCGAACCTGACCAACGATGACATGCTTGCGATCGCCGCCTATACCGCCTCGCGGCCGTAGCGGTCACTACTCGGGTGCGCGCCAGGCAATCGTCGCAGCCCAGACCAGCGCTCCGAGCATCATCACCGCGCCGATCGCGTGGACCGTCCAGGCGATCTGGTGATCGTGTATCGAGAGATTTGTCAGCTGCAGGATGTGCTCCCAATCGTGCCCTTCGACTTCGGCGCCGGTGTGGCCGCCCAGCAGCGTCAGGGTCAGTGACCGCGCGTCGTTGATGTAGACCGCGACGTCCATCAGATTCTCGCCGGCCCACCAGCACATCGCCGCCGCCCCGAACGGGCTCGGACTTGTCGTCGAAAAGGCGATCCAGCAGATGACCGGCACCAGCACCTGGGTCAGGCTGCCGCCGAGCGACGTCATCAGGTCGCCGAACGGCGAGAAGAAGATGTGCCCCGCTTCGTGGAACGGCAGGCTGATCAGATGAAGGAACGACGCGCCGATCGTGTCCTCCCGCATCGGCCACACGAGGAAGAGCCACGTCCACCACGCGAGCACAATCAACAAGAGCACGCGTCCTGTCTTCTCCGGTGTCACCGTCATGGAGTGGTCTGCTGCTTCCTGATCCCGGAACCGGACACGGCGGACAGTGCCAGCCGCAAGACCGAAGGCGTTCGCTCAGATGCGACTGAAGCGCCCTGATCCGGGATGCGCTCGACCCCAGCTTGACGGCCGCTCCCGACCGCAGCCGCGCGCCAGTGCCCGCGCTACGGCGTGGACGCCGGCGGCACGCGGCGCTTGGTCGCCTGTTCGAACGCGTAAGCCAGCTCGATCAGCCGCGGCTCGCTGCACGCGGTCCCGGTGAAGCCGACCCCGAAGGGCGCTGGCTTCGCCTGGAAGTTGGCGGGGAAGGCAGGGTTCGGCGCGTTCGGGATCAGCGCGAACGGCACGACGATGATCGGGTAGCCGGAACGCGCGGCGAGGCCTGCGCCCGCGCCGCCCGGCGTCAGGATCGCGTCGAGGTTGTGCGCCTTCAGGACGCCGTCGATGCCTTTGTCCCGGCTCAGAAGCCAGTCCTTCTTGTGATCCGCGTCGTTGCGCGCGCGGTCCGCTTCGAGATCCATCTCGTCGGAAATGTCCAGACGCGATTGCCCGAACCTGATCGCGCCGGCCTTGGCGTGCGCGAGGTTCCACTGCCGCAGCTCGGTCAACGTCTTCACCGGCGCCGAGGCGCCGAGGCTCTTCAACCACAGGTTGAAATCGCGCTTCATCCCGTACTTGAAGTTGACCGAGCAGCCTTCGTCCTTGCCCTTGGCCTGATCAGCGCCGGAACAAAAGTCCCACTCGGCGAAATTGTCTTTTGGATCCTTGGCGGCGAAGCTCGGGACGTCCGCGGGATCGACGACGATTGCGCCCTGTGCCTTCAGCACCGCGATCGCCTCGGTCATCGCCTTGGCCTGTTCTGCGTTGAGGCCGCCGCGTCCCGCGGTGATCGTCGTCGTCGTGCCGATGCCTTCCGCGACGCCGGGTCGATCGCCGGTGAGTGAGATGCGGTCGTAGTAGTAGGCGCGCGGAATCCCGACGCGCGCGCCCTTCAAGCCCCCGGCGCGAAGGAACTTCGTGTAGTCGCGTCCGGGCGGCGGCGTGCAGGCCGTCGTCGCCGGATCGTTGGCATCGGGCCTCGGGCTCTCGAGCGCGCCCAGCATGATCGCCGCATCGGTGACCGTGCGCGTCATCGGTCCGGCGGTGTCGTGATCGGCGGTGATGGGAATCACGCCGTAGCGGCTGATGCGGCCGATGGTCGGGCGGATGCCGACCAGCATGTTCGCGTTCGACGGGCTGATCACCGAGCCGCCGGTGTCGGTGCCGACGTTGGCCGCCCACAGGCTGGCGGCGGTGCCGATGCCGGAGCTCGAGCCGCCGGTCTGCAGCGCCGGCCGCCCGTCGAACGTCGCCTCGCGCGGATCGGACCGCGGATCGTACGGGTTGTAGCCGAAGCCGCCGACCGCGTTGTAGTTGCCCGGCATCGGGTTCGGCGCGCCGGCGACCCAGTTGGCGAGCTCGGTGAGGCCGGTCTTGGCGACGATGATCGCGCCAGCGTCGCGCAGGTTCCGCGTCAGTGTCGCCTCGTACGGCGGCGTGTAGCCGGCGAATGCCAGGGCGCCGCCGGTCGTCGGCATCTCGGTGGTGTGGATGTTGTCTTTGAGCGCGATCGGGATGCCGTGTAGCGGACCGCGCAGCTTGCCGGCGGCGCGCTCGCGA
>DATASG010000338.1:0-12109 GCA_036269295.1 Vicinamibacterales bacterium
TGCGCGTGTCCGACGAGCGTCCTTTACAGCCCCCAGCTTCGAGTCCTGAGCCGCCACTGGTCGGTGTGATCATGGGGAGTCAGTCGGACTGGGAGACGATGAGGCATGCCGACGCGATCCTGACCGAATTCGGGAGTCCGCACGAGTGCCAGGTGGTGTCCGCGCACCGGACACCGGCGTGGATGGCCGAGTATGCGTCCACTGCCGCGGGGCGCGGTCTGCAGGTGATCATCGCCGGCGCGGGCGGCGCGGCGCATCTGCCGGGCATGGTCGCGTCGCAGACCGTGCTCCCGGTGATCGGCGTGCCGGTGCACAGCGCGGCCCTGAACGGTCTCGACTCGCTGCTCTCGATTGTACAGATGCCGAAGGGCGTTCCGGTGGCGACAGTGGCCATCGGACCTTCGGGTGCCGCGAACGCCGGCCTTCTCGCCGTCGCCATCCTTGCGACGTCTCGTCCGGAGCTGCACGCGAAGCTCATCGCCTACCGGGAGGCGCTGGCGGCCGACGTGAAGCGCCAGACGCTATGATCTTGCCCGCCTCCACCGTGATCTTGCCCGGCTCCACCGTCGGCGTCCTCGGGGGAGGGCAGCTCGGCCGCATGTTCGCAATGGCGGCGCGGCGCCTCGGCTATCGCGTCCACACACTCGCACCCGATCACGACACGCCGACCGGCCAGATTGCCGACGTCGAGATCAACGCGTCGTACGACGACCTGGACGCCGTCCGCGCTTTCGCGCAGGCGGTCGATGTCGTCACCTTCGAGTTCGAGAACGTGTCGGCGGACGCCGTGACAGAGGCCGAGCGTCACGCGATCGTCCGCCCGAACGGTCGATCGCTGGCGATCGCGCAGCACCGGATCAACGAGAAATCGTTTCTCGCCGAGCGCGGTCTGCCGGTGGCGCCATTCGCGCAGGTTCGCATCGAGGCGGATCTCGCGGCGGCGATCGAGGCGGTCGGCTGTCCGTCCGTGCTCAAGACGGCGACGTCCGGCTACGACGGCAAAGGGCAGATCAAGATCGAGCGCCCTGCTGATCTCGCTGGGGCGTGGGAGGCGCTCGGCCGCCGCGACGCGGTGCTCGAAGCGTTTCTCGATCTCGAGCGCGAAATCTCGGTGATCGGCGCGCGCGGCGTCGGCGGCGACTGGTCGCACTTCGGGCCGATTGAAAACGAGCACCGGCGCCACATCCTCGACCTCTCAACGGCGCCGGCGGCGGTGCCGGCGGCGACGGCCGCGCTCGCGGCGGAGATCACGCGGTGCGTGATGGACGCCCTCGATTTCGTCGGCGTCCTGTGCATCGAGTTCTTCATCACGAAGGAGGGCCGGCTGGTCGTCAACGAGCTGGCGCCGCGGCCGCACAACTCGGGTCACCTGACGTTCGACGCCTGCCGCACGAGCCAGTTCGAGCAGCAACTGCGCGCTGTGTGCGGCCTGCCGCTCGGGTCGCCGGAGATGCTCCAGCCCGCGGCGGCGATGGCCAACCTGCTGGGAGACATCTGGGAGGGTGGCGAACCAGATTGGGCGGGCGCGCTGGCGTTCGCTGACGTCAAGCTGCACCTCTACGGCAAATCGTTGCCCAGGCCGGGTAGAAAGATGGGCCATTTGACGGCCCTCGCCGGCTCGACGGCCGAGGCGAAGGGCCGCGTCCTGGAGGCGCGCCGAGCCCTACGCCCGTAGTCGTCGCTCACCCCGCCACCAGGTGACTTATAATTTGAGCATGCACCGCCTCCTCCGCCTCGCGGCCGGCGTCGCTGCAGCTTCGACCCTCGCGGTGGCCTCTCCGTCTGCGGCCACGGCGGCGCAGGCGCAGACGACCGTGCTGCAGCGGTTTCTCGCGCGCGCCGAAGAGCCGCCGGTCGAATATCGGGCGCTGCGACGCCTCGAGGCGCAAAACCCAAAATTCAAGCAGAGTGCGTGGATGCTGGCGTGGACCGAGTACGACCACGTCAACGGCTTCCGCTATCAGATCGTGGACGAGGGCGGCTCGAGTTACATTCGCAACAAGGTGCTGCGCGCCGCGCTCGAGGGCGAGCAGAAGATATGGGCGGATCGCGAGCCGCAGAAAGCGTCGTTCACGCACGACAACTACATGTTCGATGCCGGTACGGCGGCGCCTGACGGGCTCGCTTCGGTCGGCGTAAGGCCGAAGCGCAAGGACGTGCTGCTGGTCGAAGGGGCGATCTTCGTGCAGCCAGGCGACGGCGAGTTGTCGCGGATCGAAGGCAGGCTCTCGAAAACGCCGTCAATCTGGACGCGTCGCGTCGACGTCGTGCGCCGCTACGAGCGTAAAGGCGGCGTGCGGGTGCCGGTCTCGATCGAATCTGTCGCGCATGTCTTGATCGCCGGGCGTTCGACGTTCAAGATGACCTACGAGTATCAGACCATCAACGGTCAGCGGGTCGGCGACCCGCTGCCGCCGGCGAAGTCATCCGCCGCGGATCACTAACGTCTCCGTTCTAACCGGCCCGTCCGTCCATCATCCGCAGCGCAATCGCGAACAGCAGGAAACCGACCGCGCCGCGCCAGTAGCCGACGGGCTCGAGCAGGATCACCTGGTGCGAGAACGCGGCGACCGTGCCGACCGAGAATGCGAGCGCCGCGAGACCGATCAACAGCCAGCAGATGGAACGCATGCTCACCTCTGGAATCAAGAATTAAGAATTTGGAATTTGGAATTGAGAGTTCATGCCTGCGCGACGTGGGCGACGGTCTTCTGCACCAGTCTCAGGTAGGCGCGGATCGTGGCTTCGAGGTGCGGGGCCGGGGTGTCCTCCTCCTTGCAGTGCGACAGGCCGTTGGACGAGTAGGCGAACATCATCACCACCGGCATGTGCGGCACCATCTCCGCTGCATCGTGCAGCGGGCCCGACGGCAGCCGCGGCGCGTCGCCGGTTTCTTCGCGCACCGCCTCCTCGCACAAGCGCACCAGCGCCGCGTCGAACGGCCGCGGGTTGATGCGCCATAGCTCGCGCCACTCGACCGCAACGTGGTTGGCCCTGGCCGCCTTCTCCGCGGCGGCCTTCGCGTCGCGCAGCATCGCCGCCAAGACGTCGGCGTTCAGCGCCCGTTGATCCAGCGAGATCTCGCAGACGCCGGGGACCGCGGTGACAATCTTCGGCTCGACGTTGACGATCCCGACGGTGCACACCACGCCTTCTCCGGGCGCCGGCCTGGAATGGGCGATGGCGATCTCACGGCAATCGAGCGCGGTCTGTGCCGCGGCGAGAAAGGCGTCGCGCCGCATCGGGATCGGCGTCGACCCCGAATGCGCCGCTTGACCGGTGAAGCGGATCATGTGGCGCTCGACGCCGAACGTCCCGAGCACGACGCCGGTCGGCTTCTGCATCGACTCGAGCACCGGTCCCTGCTCGATGTGCAGCTCGAGATAGGCGCGCGCGTCGATCCGCTTGAGCTCGGCCTGCGCGTCGAGCATCCGATCGAGCGCGACACCGTTTTCGGCCAGCGCATCGACGAGGCGCATCCCGGGGCGATCCTGCAGCCCGCGGACGTCCGCGATCTTGAGCTCGCCGGCCGCGGCCGCCGACCCCAGCAGGCTGCGCCCGAAGCGCGCGCCTTCCTCGTCGGCCCAGTCGACCAACCGCAGCGTCACCGGCGGCGTCGTTCCAGCATGCATGCGGAGTGCCTCGAGGCCAGCGGCGACGCCAAGGCAGCCGTCGAGCCAGCCGCCATTGGGCACGGAGTCGAGATGGCTACCGACGATCACGGTTCGCGGCGACGCGCCCGGCAGAGTGACCCAGTTGTTGCCGGCCGAATCGGTATCGACGCGCAGGCCGAGATCGCCGATCTTGCCCTTGAACCATTCGCGCGCGTCGCGCCACACCGGTCCCCAGGCGAGGCGCTGCGCTCCTTCGGGCGTGGATGTCCGGGCCGCGAGCTCGCGCAGATCGGCGACGACCCGTTGAGCGTTCATGCGCGGCATTGTAGCGCGGCCCACGGGAGCGCGTGTTCGCGCGCCTTGTGGTCAGTCGGTCCTCAACACGACGATCGGATCGACGGCGCCAGCGCGGCGCGCGGGTATGAACGCCGCGAGCGCCGCAACGGCGATCGTGAGCAGGCTCGCGGCAGCGACCAATCGCGGATCCCAGGCCGGGGAGTCGACCAGCAACCCGCGCGACAGCTGAGCGGTCGCCCCCGAGGCGAGAACGCCAAACGCCGAGCCGATCGCGGCCAGACGAACGCCTTGTCCGATGATCAGCCGCATCACGCGAGAGGCGTCGGCCCCAAGCGCCAGCCGCACGCCAATCTCGCGCATCCGTGACGACACCGAGTACGAAAGCACACCATGGACGCCGATCGCCGCGAGCAGCAGCGCCGCGCCGGCAAAGGCGCCGAGCAACGCGGCGTTGAACCGCGGCCGCGCCACCGCCGCCCGGATCCGGTCGTCGAGCGTCATCGCGTCGTAGATCGGCAGCGCCGGGTCAACCGACGCGACCGCCGTCCGCATCGCCGGCAGCAGCGAAAGCGCGGCGCCATGCGTCTTCACGATCACCATGGTGTCCGGATAGGCGAACTGCAGGTAGGAAGTGTAGAAATCGGCGCGGTCGCGCCGGTCCGCGCGATCGACCGGGTCGTACTTCACATCGCCGGCGACGCCGACGATCTCCACCGCGTGCGCGGCATCGGCGAACGGACCCGTGGTGGTGCCGAACCAGACGCGCTTGCCGATCGGGTTCTCGCCCGGCCAGAAGCGACGCGCGCCAGATTCGTTGACCAGCGCCACCGGTGGAGCGCCGGCGCGATCGGCCGGCGTCAGCGCGCGACCGGCGAGAATCGGAATGCTGAGCGTACGAAAGAAGTCCGCCGACACGTAGTGGCGTCCGATCACGGGTGCGTCAGCGCGATTGCCTGGACGATCCGGCAGAAACAGCGTCGAGTTGGCGCAGCCGGAGAACGGCACGCAGCGGTTGACGGCGGCCGATTCGACGCCCGGCACCGCCTGGATGCGCGCGAGCAGGCGATCGACGGTGGCCGGACCGGAGGCCGGAGGGTAGCGCGAGCCCGGCGGCCGCACCCAGAACGTGAGGACATCGTCGGCGACAAACCCGGTGCGCCGCCCTTGAATCCGCGCGTAGCTCTCGATCAGCATCCCGGATGCGGTGAGCAGCGTGCCGGCGATCGCGACCTCGCTGATGACAAGGGCGGACAGCGCCAGGGGGCCGCGTCCACCACCGCGATCGTCTTCCTTCAGCGCCGTCACGAGCTCAGTCCGCGACGACGCCAGCGCCGGCACCAGGGCGAAGAGCAGGGTGGTGCCCAGCGCGGAGGTGAGCGCAAACAGCAACACGGCCGGGTCGAGTGTCGGGGCGCCGACGGTGCCGAGCGCTCCATAGTTGTTCCGGCCGGTGGCAATCAGCGCCGGGGCAGTCCGTGCGAAGACGCCGACGCCCCACCAGGCCAACAGCGTGCCGAGCGCGCCGGCGATCCCGGCCATCACCAGACCTTCGGTCAGCAGCAGCCGTACCAGCCGCAGGCGGCCGGATCCGATGGCGAGCCGGACGGCGATCTCGCGGCGGCGCATGCGCGCGCGCGCCAGCAGCAGGCCGGCAACGTTGACACAGGCGATTGACAGCACGCACCCCGCCGCCGCCAGCAGGACGAGGGCGGACTGGCGCACGATCGGGTCAGCTCCCGCGTCCCGGAGTGGCACTGCCGCTGCGCTCCACACGATGCCCGGCTCCGACAGGTTGCCGATGAATGTGTGTCCGATCGCGGCCAGCTCGGCGTTCGCCTGCTGCAGCGTCACGCCGTCCTTCAGCCGGGCGACCGCGCTGATGAAGTTCTGCGGGGTCGTCATGTAATCGGTGTAGTAGAGGCGTGCCGCTATCGGCGGCGTGATCCAGACGTCGGCTGTTCCGCTCAGCCCGGCGAAGCCGTCCGGCAGAACTCCGATGATCGTCAACGGCACGTCGTTGACCGTCATTTCGCCGCCGAGGATCGCGGGGTCGGCCGCCAGCCGCCGCTTCCAGAGGCGGGCGCTGATCAGCGCCACCGGTGAAGCGCCCGGCGCCGAATCTTCCCCGCCACCGAACAGCCGGCCGGCGAGCGGTCTGATCCTCAACGCCTGGAAGTAACCCTGAGATACCGTCTCACCGTTGACGTGCTCCGGTTCGCTGCGGCCGCTGACCGTCAACAGCGAGCCGCTGAACGAACCGACACCGTCGAAGGACGAGGCCGCGCGCCCAAGCTCGCTGATGTTGGGCAGCGACCAGCGCCATTGCCGGAGCCCCTCGCGCGCGCTGGCGCTGGTATTGAACAGGATGACAAGCCGTTCCGCTCGTAAGAACGGCGGCTGCCGCAGCAGCATCGCATAGACGACGCTGAACATGGTCGTCGTCGCGCCGATGCCGACGGCGAGGGTCAGGATCGCGACCACGGCCACTCCCCGCAGATGCAGGAGTGACCGCACGGCGTGTCGCAGATCCTGGGCAAAGGCGTCCATCGGAGGTGATGACGATGTTACACAGGGAGGTGTTAACATCCGCGGTGATGAAAAATGGGCTTCTACTCACACTCGGGCTGTCCGCCGTCGTCATCGCTCAGCAGCAGGCGGGACAGACTCCGAGCATCCCGCCGGTGTGGGTGGCGGTCCGGCCGATCGCGCCGCCGGCGACGCCACTGGCGTCGGAAGCTGCGTCGGCGGGCGTGACGAAGTTCTCCTTCATCGCCTACGGCGACACCCGCAGCAGCGGCGTGCCCGACGTCCCCGGCGACGGCGACGTGATCCATCCGGAGCATCTGCAGATCGTGGATCGCATGATGGCGCGGGCCCACGAGCTGTCATCGACACCGTTTCCGGTCCGGTTCGTGCTGCAGTCCGGCGACGCCGTGCTCCGCGGCCAGACCGCGACGATGTGGAACGTCAGCTTTTCCCCGATCATCGAGCGTCTGACGAAGGGCGCGAACCTCCCGTACTTCTTCTCGGTCGGCAACCATGACGTCACGACCATGCCACCGGGCGATCCGCAGCGCGCGCTCGGCCTGCACAACACGCTGACGGCGATGTCGAAGCTGATGCCGCCCGAAGGATCGCCCCGTCGGCTGAGCGGCTATCCCACCTACGCGTTCGGCTACGGCAACGCCTTCTTCATCGGGTTCGACTCGAACATCGCGTCGGATGCGGTTCAGCTCGCGTGGGTCACGGATCAGCTCGAACATCTCGACCGCGGGCGATATCACCACGTGATCGCGTTCTTTCACCACCCGCCGTTTTCGTCGGGCCCGCACGGCGGCGCGTCGGGCACGCCGATAGCGGGCACCGGGCAGAAGCTGCCGGACCGGCTGGAGCCGCAGACGATCGCGATCAGGACGATGTACGTACCGCTGTTCCGGAAGCATCATGTCGCGATGATGGTCGCCGGCCACGATCATCTCTACGATCACTTCGTCGAGCACTACCTCGACCACGGCGTGACCTACCGCATGGATGCCCTGGTAACCGGCGGCGGCGGTGCGCCGATCTATTCGTACGTCGGCGAGCCAGACCTCCGCGCCTACGTCGAGGCGAATGCCGCACAAGGCGTCCGCGTCGATCACCTCACCAGGCCCGGCACCACGCCCGGCGAGAACCCTCACCACTTTGTCGTGATCCAGGTTGACGGAGATCGTCTGTCGCTGGAAGTCATCGGCACCGGCCCCAAGCCGTACACACCCTACAAGGGCCGCGCGACGATCGTCCTGAGCGACGGCGTGAGCTGACGGCCGGCGGTCTCGGTGACGGCGCGCGGTAGTAGAATCTGACCTTCATCAAGGGGATTCCGCATGAAGAAGCTCGTCCTGCTCGCCGCCTCCGCGCTGGCCCTCATTGTCTTCGGTGACGCGCAATCGGACCCGCGTCTGATGGCGCAGTCCGATGCCAACACGGTCATCAACCCGAACCTGTATCAGGACCTGCGCTGGCGATCGATCGGCCCGACGCGCGGCGGCCGCTCGACGGCGGCGGCCGGCGTTCGCACGCAGCCCAACGTGTTCTACATGGGCGCGACCGGCGGCGGCGTCTGGAAGACGGACAACTACGGAGTCAGCTGGGCGCCGGTCTCCGACGGTCAGATTCCGACCGGATCGATCGGGGCGCTCGATGTCGCCGATTCGAATCCCAACGTCGTCTACGCCGGCACCGGCAGCGAGGCGATTCGGTCGAACGTCATCGTCGGCCGCGGCGTCTACAAGTCGATCGATGCCGGCAAAACCTGGCAGTACGCCGGCTTGAAAGAGGTCGGGCAGATCGGCCAGCTGAAGATCCATCCCAAGAATCCGGACATTGCCTACGTCGCTGCGATCGGTCAACCGTTCGGCTGGGGACCGGATCGAGGCGTCTACCGGACCAGAGACGGCGGCAAGAGCTGGCAGAAGGTGCTCTTCATCAACGAGCAGACCGGCGTGGTGTCAGTCGCGATCAACTGGTCGAACCCGAACGAGCTGTACGCCGGGGCGTGGCGCGGGCAGCGCAGGCCGTGGACGATCATCAGCGGCGGACCGGCGGCGGAGGGCGGCGTCTACAAGTCGACCGATGGCGGCGATCACTGGTCGCGCGTCAGCAGCGGCTTTCCCGACGATCTGATCGGCAAGGTCTGGGTCGACATCGCGCAGTCGAACCCGAAGGTCGTCTACGCGCAAATCGAAGCCAAGGGCGCTAAGGGCGGCCTCTACCGTAGCGCGGACAGCGGAGCCAACTGGACGCTGGTCAACAGCAGCCAATCGCTGCGGGCGCGGCCGTTCTACTTCAACAAAGTGTTCGTGAGCCCGAAGGACGAGAACGACGTGTGGGTCTCGGAGCTCAACTTCCACCATTCGACCGACGGCGGCAAGACGTTCATCAACGTCAACACGCCGCACGGCGACAACCACGTCGTCTGGTTCAACCCGGAGCAGCCGCGCATCTTCATCGAGACCAACGACGGCGGTGCGAACATCACGCAGGATGGCGGCAAGAGCTGGTCGTCGATCAACAACCAGCCGACCGCCGAGATGTACATGGTCGACGCCGACGAACAGTTCCCCTACAACATCTACGGTCCGCAGCAGGACACCGGCAAGAACCTGACCGTGCCGAGCTTCCCGCCGACCGCCTGGGGCCCTGACGATCCGATTCAGCTCTGGATCCCGGCGCCCGGTTGCGAAAGCGGCCAGGTGCGGCCGATTCCATCGGGCAAGATCGTCTACGGCGACTGCAAGGGCGAGTTCGGCCGGATGAACGTCGAGACTGGACAGGAGCAGAACTACTGGATCAACCCGCAGCAGCGTTACGGCAAGCTGCCGCAGGACATGATGTACCGCTTCGTGCGTCAGTCGCCGATTGAGATCGACGCGCACAACCCGAGCATCGTCTATCACGGTTCGCAATTCGTGCACAAAACGATCGACGGCGGCGTGCACTGGACCAAGTTCAGCCCCGACGTGACCGCCAATGGTCCCGAAGGTCACGTGATGTCGGGCGAGCCGATCACGCGCGACATGACGGGCGAAGAAGTGTACGCGGCGCTCTACTCGATGCGCTCGTCGCGGCTCGAGCCGGGCGTGTTCTGGACCGGATCGAACGACGGTCCGGTGTGGATGACGCGCGACAACGGCAAGACGTGGAAGAACGTGACGCCGGCGGGGCTGCCGCCCGGCGGTCGCGTCCATACCATCGAGGATTCGCCGCACCGCAGAGGTTCCGCCTACGTGTCGGTCTACCGGATGTACATGAACGACTTCAAGCCGTACCTGTACATGACCAATGACTACGGCGCCCACTGGACGCTGCTGACCGACGGCAGCAACGGAATCCCGTCCGATCAGCCGATGCACGTCGTGCGCGAGGATCCGGAGCAGGAAGGATTGCTCTATGCCGGCACGCTGCAGGGCGCTTATGTCTCGTTCGATCAGGGCAAGCACTGGCAGACGCTGCAGCAGAACCTGCCGGCGACGCCGGTCACCGATTTCAAGGTCCATCATGGCGATCTTCTGGCGTCGACAATGGGGCGCGCGTTCTGGATTCTGGACGACGTCGCGCCGCTGCGGCAAATCGCGGCGAGCGTGACCAAACCGACGCGCTCGCGGACGACCGACAACGGTCAGGCAGGGCTGGCTGGGCGGGATGGGCAGGACAGGCGGGACGGTCAGGAGGGAAGAGTAGCGCTGGCGTCGATGCAGTCGCCGGGTTTGGGGCGGTCAGGTCAGCATGCTGGATCGCTCGCGAAGACGGAGTCAGCGCTTATGCCGCTGCACCCCGTTTACAAGCCGTTTGACCGCTCGAACGTGTTCCTGTTCACGCCGGCGCCAGCCTATCGCGTGCACTTCACCCCGATGGTCGGCCGTCCGGATCAGCCGGAGTATCCCGCGGCCGGTGCACGGATCGACTACTACCTCGCGAGTCCCTCTGGTGAGGTGAAGCTCGAGATCGTCGACGGGGCCGGCAAGGTCGTGCGCAGCTACTCGAGCGAGGCGCGAGCGGCGGGGGCCGGCGGACGAGGCGGTGGGCGTCGCGGCGGCGGTCTGGCGACGACGCTGCCGACCAAGACCGGCATGAACCGCTTCGTATGGGATCTGCGGTACGCCGGCGGGCCGGCGACGGGGGGAGACGGCGAAGGCGGCGGCTTCGGCGGCGGCGGTCCGCTGGTCGCGCCCGGCGCGTTCAAGGCGCGGCTGACGGCCGGCGGGGTGACCAGGACGGAGTCGTTCACCGTGAAGATCGATCCGCGGATCGCGAAAGACGGCACGACCGTGGCCGATCTCGCCGCGCAGGCGGCGTTCGCGCTCAAGGTGCGCGACGCGCTGGCCGAGGCGCGCGCGGTCCAGACGCGTGTGCGCCAGGCGCGGGAAGCCAAGCGCGGCGATCAAGCGAAGCTTGACAGCCTGTGGGATCGCCTGACGACGAAGAGCGGTCCGTACGAGGATCAGATGTTCCTCGACCAGCTGTCGAACGTGAACCGCGAGGTTTCGGAAGCCGATCAGAAGGTCGGCGCAAGCGCGATCGAACGCTTCAACCAGTTGATGAAAGAATGGGCGACGCTCAAGATGGATGCG
Organism: Vicinamibacterales bacterium; assembly: GCA_036269295.1. Taxonomy (GTDB): domain Bacteria; phylum Acidobacteriota; class Vicinamibacteria; order Vicinamibacterales; family CAVVIG01; genus CAVQFC01. Next base: position 11,024 of record DATASG010000338.1, read on the forward strand.
GAGGCGGCCTTACGCTGAATCCGGTGATATCCGCCCTTTCTCGTTCACGCGTCGTCTAACGGCCCGGAGGTTCAATGAGGATGCTGTTGGCTATGGCGCTGGTCACGCTCTTCGGCGCTCAGGATTCGACTATCTACACGCCTGGTAACGGCGTCTCGCTGCCGCAGGTCACCAGGCAGGTGCAGCCGCAGTACACGCCAGAGGCGATGCAGAACCGCATCGAGGGCAAGGTCGGGCTGGGGGCGGTCGTGCTATCGGACGGCAAGGTCGGCGACGTCACCGTGACCGAGTCGCTCGATAGCGTTTTCGGCCTGGACAAGAATGCGGTCTCCGCGATGAAGGGGTGGGAGTTCAAACCCGGCATGAAAGACGGCAAGGCGGTGGCCGTCCGCGTCGCCGTCGTCATGGTCTACACGCTGAAATGAAAACGGGGCGCGCCGGGAAATGAAAACGGGGGCGCGGCCCGTTCCTGCTCACCTGAGCTCGCCGGCATTGCCGAGGTGTTTCCTGACGCTGGCGTTCAGCGCCACGTCGCGCTTCGCGCCCGCAATCGCGCGCTCCAGGTGGTCGCGATAGTCGGCGCGCAGGGCGGCGTTGGCGCTGCCTTGCGCGATCACCGCCGCGGCGAACTCCATCGCCGGATCGTTCTGAAGAGCAGAGGCCTTGAGGACGAGCTGATAGCCGTCGATCACGCTGCGGGCGGTGGGTCTCATGAGCATCTCCTGCTGAACAAGACGACGCCGGCGCCGAACCGTTAACGATGCCTCACGGGATGAGCGCGGCGCGGCCGGGTAGCGGCTGCTTCCATTTCCGCCACCAGCTCGCCTCATCGAGGCCAAGCGTGTCCCACCACTGATCCAGGGCCGCGCGGTCGAGGCGCATCAACGCGCTGCGGGTCACATCCGCCGGCATCGGCACGCGCGCGGCGAGGGCGTCGATCACCGCGCCGCGATCGGAGCCGTCGACCCGCCGGATCAGGTGCCAGAGGGTCATCGCGTCACGCCGGCGCGCGTGCCCGAGGGCGAAGCGGAGCGACGCGGCCCGGTGCGCCGGGTCACGGCCGTTGTCGATGTCATCGACGGCATC
>DATASG010000339.1:0-13504 GCA_036269295.1 Vicinamibacterales bacterium
CGAGACGATTACCCTCGTCAACGGTCTCGACGAGGGCATCATGGCGCTCGCCGTCGCCTATCTGCGCGCCGCCATCGGCGGCCCGCAGCTCGAGGCGATCGTGCCAGAGCCGGCGTTCGAAATCTTCCGCTTCGACACCGCAGTGGCCGGCGGCGCGCTGGTGCATGTGATGCCGCACACCGATTTCAGTTTTCCGCTCGATGATGTGCTCGCGGCAATCACGCCGAACACCCGCGTCGTGTTCGTGACCAACCCCAACAACCCGACCGGCGTCGACATGCCGCTCGAAGCGATCCGGACCATCTCCCGATGTCTCCCGGCCGGCGCCGTGGTTTTCGTCGATGAGGCGTACGCGGAGTTCGCCGGCGTCAGCTTCATCCCCGAACTGCATGGGTTTCCCAATGTCGTCGTCGGACGCACCTTCTCGAAGGCGTTCGGTCTGGCGGGTTTGCGGATCGGCTGCCTGGTCGGCGCGCCGGCGACGCTCGATCCCGTTCGTCAGGCGGTGCCGGTCTACAGCGTCAACCTGGCCGCCACGGTCGCGATCCTGGCGGCGCTCGACGATCTGGATCACCTGAACCGCTACCTGAACCAGGTGGCCGAGTCCAAGACGCTGCTCTACGCCGCCTGCGAACGCCTGGGCCTCGGCTACGTGAAGAGCAAGTCCAACTTCGTGCTCGTCCGGGCCGGCGATCGAACGGAGGCGCTGGTGAAGGGCGCGTTTGCGAAGGGGATCTACCTGCGCGATCGCTCCACGGAGCCGGGCTGCGCCGGCTCCCTCCGCGTCGCCACCGGCATCGTCGAACACACGCAGCGCGCCATCGCGGTGATGGAAGAGGTCCTGTGCGCAACGCCGTGATCGATCGGCGGACGACCGAAACCCGAATCACGCTGAAGATCGCCCTCGACGGCACCGGCCGCTATCTGGTCAAGACCGGAATCCGTTTCCTGGATCACATGCTGGAGCTCTTCGCGCGGCACGGCGGCTTCAACCTGACCGTCGATGCGCGGGGCGATCTGGACGTCGATCAGCACCACACCGTCGAGGACCTCGGCATCGCGCTCGGCGAAGCCGTGTCCAAGGCGCTCGGCAGCCGGAAGGGGATCAACCGGGCCGGCTACTTCGTGATGCCGATGGACGAAACGCTCGCCGTCGCGGCGATCGACCTCGGCGGCCGCCCGCACGCGAAGGTCGATCTGAAGGTGAAGGTGCGGCACGTCGGCGATCTCCAGACCGAGCTGGTGCACGACTTCTTCGAGGGGTTCGCGATCGGCGCACGGGCCAACGTGCACCTGAAAGTGCTCTATGGCCGCTCGAGCCATCACCAGATCGAGGCCGTGTTCAAGGCATTCGCGCGCGCGTTACGGGTGGCGGTTGCCAGGGACCGGCGGCTGGCAAAGATGCTGCCGAGCACCAAGGGTCTGCTGTGATCGCGCTGATCGACTACCGGGCCGGCAACCTGACGTCGGTGAAGAAGGCGCTCGCGGCCATCGGCGCCGAGGTTTTCGTGCCGGAGACGCCCCACGATCTCGCCAATGCCGCCGGCATCATCGTGCCGGGCGTCGGACACTTTGGCGCGACCCGCGCGCTCGACCAGCCATGGATCGACGCCATCCTCGGGCGCGTCGGTGAGGGACGGCCGCTGTTCGGGATCTGCCTCGGGATGCAGTGGCTGCTCGAAGGCAGTGAGGAAGCGCCGGAGCTGCCCGGCCTCGGTCTGCTCTCTGGTCGCTGCTACCGGCTTGGCACGGTCAGGCGAGCAGCGGCCACCACGACACAGCCGCCAACGCCGGGCACCGCCGCCGAGCGGCTGACGCCAGACCAATCGGTAAAGGTTCCGCACGTCGGCTGGAACAGCATCGCGATCCAACGCGAGGCCTCGATCGTCGACCAAGTCGCCAACGGCTCTCAGGTGTACTTCACCCACAGCTACGTCGCGCCGGTGACCGGCGACACGGTGGCGACGAGCGCGCACGGCGAGACCTTCGCGGCAGTGGTCCAGCGCGCGTACATCAGCGGCGTGCAGTTTCATCCTGAAAAGTCCGGAGACGTCGGTCTCCGCATCCTGCGCAACTTCGTGGAGCTGGCGGGATGAGGACACGGAGCGAGCGGAGAACACGGAGAAACCAGCCACGGAGACACAGAGACACGGTCCTCGAGGATCTCCGTGCTCTCTAAGCGCATCATCGCCTGCCTCGACGTCCGCAACGGGCAGGTCGTCAAGGGCGTGAACTTCGGCGATCTGCGCGCCGCCGGCGACCCAGCCGAGCTCGCTCGCCGCTATAACGCGGAGGGGATCGACGAGCTCGTCATCCTCGACATCACCGCAACGCTGGAAGCCCGTCGCGCGCTCGCCGACACCATCAGGGCCGTGGCCCGCGAGCTGTTCATCCCGCTCGCGGTCGGCGGCGGCATCCGCACCGAGGCCGACGCCGTCGCAGCGGTCGACGCCGGCGCCGACAAGGTCAGCCTCAACACGGCAGCCATCGTTGAGCCCGATCTCATCACCCGGATCGCCGATCGGTACGGCAGCCAGGCGGTCGTCGTCGCGATCGACGCCAAGCGCGCTGCACCCGACGGCGACCGCTTCTCGGTCTACAAGCGCAGCGGTTCGGCGGACGCGGGGCGCGATGCGGTCGAATGGGCGCGTGAGGCGGAGTCGCGCGGCGCCGGCGAGATCCTGCTGACGTCGATCGACCGCGACGGAACCAGGGCTGGCTTCGACTGCGCGCTGACGGCAGCGGTGTCGTCGGCGGTATCGATCCCCGTGATCGCGTCCGGCGGCGCCGGCGGCCTCGGCGACTTCGTGGAGGTGTTCACCGCTGGGCGCGCCGACGCCGCGCTCGCCGCGTCGATTTTCCACTACGCCGAAACCAGCGTCCGGGCCCTGAAGACGCATCTCCGCCAGCACGGAATCCCGGTACGCCTGTAAGCTCCTCCTCGCCGTCGCGCAGTTCGTCTGTTTCGTCTGTTTCGTGCCTTCCGTGCGTTTCCTGCGTCTCGGGCGTCTTGTGGGTTTCGCGGTCTCGTGCAATCCGTGCAATCCGTGGACGTGATCTGACCTGATGCTGATCCCCTCCATCGATCTCCAGGACGGTGCCGTCGTACAGCTCGTGCAGGGCGAGAAGCTCGCGATTAGAGACGAGGACGTGTTCCGCTGGGTACGGCGCTTCGATAAGTTCCCCAAGGTCCAGGTCATCGACCTCGACGCCGCGATGGGCCGCGGCGACAACCTGGCGCTCGTCCGGCAGATCGCCGGCGCCCTGTCGTGCCGCGCCGGCGGCGGTATCCGGACCGTCGCGCGCGCGCACGACGTGCTGGCCGCCGGCGCGCGCCAGATCATCGCCGGCTCGTCGCTCTTCAAGAACGGCGCGCCGGATCTCGCCTTCGCGGAGACGTTGGCCAACGCCGTCGGCCGCGAGCGCGTCATCGCCGCCGTCGACAGCCGCGGGGGGCGCGTCGTCATCCACGGCTGGAGGACGATGCTGCCGCTGACCGCGGTCGAGGCGGTGCGCGCGCTCGAGCCGTTTTGCGACGAGTTTCTCTACACCCACGTCGACAGCGAGGGGCTGATGGGGGGCACGAACTTCGAGGCCGTTCGCGCCGTGCGCGACGCCACTGCCCGCCGCGTCACGGCGGCCGGCGGCATCACCACGCAGAAGGAGATCGACGATCTCGACGCCCTCGGCGTCGACGCCGTGGTCGGGATGGCTATTTACACCGGAACACTGAACCTTGGAACCCTAGAACCCTAGAACCCTCGAACCCTAGAACCCTAGAACCCTAGAACCCTGGAACCCGTCAAAGGCTCCATGCGCCTCCTTGCCGTGGCTTTCGCCGTCCTTGTGCTCGCGATGCCGGCTTACGCCGCGCCGCGGCTCTTCGACGAAACCGAACACATCACCCGCACCATCCAACTCGAGCCCGGCGGGATCCTGCGCCTCAAGAACTTTTCCGGACACGTGACCATCACCGCCTCCGATCGTCCGGAGGCCGTGATCGACGCCGTCCGCCGCGCCTCGCGAACGCAGTTGGAGCGGATCAAGCTCGATATTCACACCGCAGGCTCGAACGTCGTGGTCGTGGACGCCAACCAGCGCGACCGTTCGTGGTGGGATTTTGCCAGCGGCAACAACATCGTCGAGACCGACTTCGACATCAAGGTCCCGCGCCGCACCGAGCTCGATCTGTCGGTCTTCAGCTCCTCCGTCAGCATCACCGGGGTCGACGGGGCCCACAAGGTGCACGGATTTTCATCGCCGCTCGTCTTGAATGATGTCTCTGGCTCAGTGAGAGCACACACGTTCAGCGGCTCGGTCACGATCCGCGAGAAATCCTGGGACAATCAGACCATCGACGTCGACACCTTCAGCGGCAACATCGAGCTGCACCTGCCCGACACCGCCCATGGGACCGTCAGTTTCAATTCCTTCAGCGGCCGCCTCGACTCCGAAGTGCCATTGACGATGCACAACTCCAGCCGCCGGGCGCTCCGGGCCGAGCTTGGCGGGGGCGACGGCGGCACTCTCCGATTCAAGACCTTCAGCGGCAGCGTCAAGATCGACCGGTAATCCGCCCCTCGACGCGACTCGGGGCAAGCCAAACGACTGATACAATAGGTAGTTGCCCTTTCAGCTCCAGCTGAGGGGCAGGTCTATTGTGAGCACAGCGGTCCAAGTCGAGTCGGACGTCAGGCGCGAAACGCGCACGCCATCGACCGCGCGCGTCGTGACCGAAGGCAAGTTCCTGCGCGTGCTGCCGACGCCGCGCGTGGATACCGGCGCGGCCGCAGCGGGACAAGACGCCGGCTCGCCAAGCGTGGCCGTCACAGGTGAGCGCTTCCTCGTCAAAGGGGTGACCTACGGAACGTTTGCCCCCGATGCTGAGGGCTACCAGTTTCCGCCGCTGCCGCAGGTCGCCGCCGACTTCCACCAGATGGCCACGTTCGGCATCAACACCGTGCGCACCTACACGCCGCCGCGCCGCGACATGCTCGATGCTGCCGCGCGGGAGGGACTGCGGGTCATGGTCGGGCTCCCGTGGTCGCAGCACGTCGCGTTTCTCGACGATGGCGCGCTCAAACGCGGCATCCGGCGCGACATCACCGCCCGGGTCGCCGAGCTTGGCGACCATCCCGCGGTCCTCGCGTTCGCGCTCGGCAACGAGATTCCACCTGGCGTGGTGCGCTGGCACGGGCAGAGGCGGGTCGAGCGTTTTCTCCGCCGCCTCTACGAGGATGCCAAGGCGGCATCGCCGGAGAGCCTCTTCACCTACGTGAACTTCCCGCCGACCGAGTTTCTCGATCTCTCGTTCCTCGACATCTGCGCCTTCAACGTCTATCTGCACCGCGAGCACGAGCTGCGAGCGTATCTGGTGCGGCTGCAGCACATCGCCGGCCAGAAGCCGTTGCTCCTCGCCGAAGCGGGTGCCGACAGCATTCGCGAAGGCGAGGCGCGGCAGGCCGAAGTTACCTCGATGCACATCCGCGCCGCCTTCGAGGAAGGCGCGTGCGGCGCCATCGCGTTCGCGTGGACCGACGAATGGTGGCGCGGCGGCCATCCCGTAGACGACTGGAAATTCGGCCTGGTCGACCGCGAGCGCCGGCCGAAGCCGGCCGCCGCCGCCGTCGCGGAGGCGTTCGCCGCGGCGCCGTTCTCGCCCGAGCGCCAGCGCGCCTGGCCGCGGGTCTCCGTCGTTGTCTGCGCCTACAACGCCGCCGACACGCTCGAGGACAATCTACGCTCGCTCGAACAGCTCACCTATCCGGACTACGAGATCATCCTCGTCAACGACGGCTCGACCGATCGCACCAGCGAGATCGGCCACCGCTTTGCGAAGGTGCGCGTCGTCGACACGCCGAACGCGGGGCTGAGCGCCGCGCGCAACGTCGGGCTCGCGGAGGCCAGCGGCGAGATCGTCGCCTACACCGACGCCGACACGCGCGTCGATCGCGACTGGCTGACCTTCCTGGTGCAGCCGTTCCTGACCTCGGACGTCGTCGGCTCGGGCGGGCCGAACGTCGTGCCGCCAGACGATCCCCCAATCGCGCAATGTATCGCCCGCGCGCCCGGCGGGCCGACGCACGTCCTGCTCGACGACCGCATCGCCGAGCATGTGCCCGGCTGCAACATGGCGTTCCGCCGCGACGCGCTGCTCGCAATCGACGGCTTCAACCCGATCTACCTCAGGGCCGGCGACGACGTGGACGTGTGCTGGCGGCTGCAGGCGCGGGGTTGGAAGATCGGCTTCGCGTCGTCGGCGCTCGTCTGGCACCACCACCGCTCCTCGACGCAGGCCTACTGGCGGCAGCAGGTCGGCTACGGTGAAGGCGAGACCTGGCTGATGGCGCACCATCCGGAGAAATTTCTCGACGGCCGCATGCTGTGGCGCGGCCGCATCTACAGCCCGCTGCCGTTCGTGCGCTCGCTGTGGGGCACTCGCGTCAACGCCGGGGTATGGGGCACCGCCGCCTTCCCGTCGGTCTATCGCACCGACGTGCACCCGTTCGCCTTCCTGCCCCACTCGATTCGATGGCAGGTCATCTCGTCCTTTTTCACCATCGCCGGGGTCGCCGTCGCCGCGACCAGACAACACCACTGGGCATCGTACATTCTGCTCTCGATCGGGATCGGCGGGCTGGCCGCGACGGTGGCGAAGAACATCGCCTACGCGCTGCGGTCCGATGTCGACTCGCTGCGTGGCAACAAGCTCTGGTACCGCGCCGTCGTCGCCTATCTCCATTTTCTGCAGCCGCTGGCCCGGATCCGGGGCCGGATCCGCGGCCTGCTGTCGCCGCCGGAAGTGACGGCGCCGTCCGGCGAGCGCCAAACCAGCCGCGGCCCGCGCCCCTCGCTCGCCGAGGCCTGGCGCGCGCTGCTGCTGATCTCGGGCAACGTCACCGAGGATCGCTTCTGGAGCGAGAGCTGGACCACCGCCGATCGGGTGCTGACGCAGCTGACCGAGTGGCTGTGGCGCTCGCGGGCGGTGCGGTCGATCGAGATCGACGAAGGGTGGTCCGACGATCGCGACGTCAGCGTCTTCGTCGGCCGCTGGGCGTGGCTCGACGTGCGCGCGCTGGTCGAGGAGCACGGCGGCGGCAAGTCGCTGGTCCGCATCAGTACTCACCTCCGGCCGACGATGTTCGGCATCGTCGCCGCGCTGGCGATCGGCGGCGCCCTGCTCCTCGGTGCCAGCTTCGGCGCCACCATCCTGGCGGGGGCCACCTCCAGCACCCTGCGTAACTGGCGGATCGCCGGCACTGTCGTTTCGTCGCTCACCGTGGCGCTGATCGTCGGCGTGCTCTGGCATACGGCGCAGACCACGGCGATTGTGCGCCGCGGCATCGCCCGCGTCACCCTCGGCAGCGGCATGGTGGCGATGCCGTCCAGCCCGGCGCGCGCGCCGCTGATCGCGCCCTCGCTGCTGCGGATGTACGGCCTGCGCAGCGCCTTCATCTTCGTGCTGATGATCGTCACCCTCGGCGCCAGCACCTTCCTGCTGCGCGAGGTCGTCACCGGCCCGGTCATCGGCGGCAAGAAGGGCTACGCCGGCGACTATGGATCGCCGATGGACGCGTGGCTCGACGCGCCGGGCGGCCTGGCGATCGACGTCAACGGCGATATCTACATCGCCGACTCGAACAACGACCTGATTCGCCGGGTCAACGCCAGCAATACGCTGATCGAGCCGATCGCGGGCAGCCACGAGCTCGGCACCGGTTTCTCCGGCGATAACGGTCCGGCGATCGTCGCCCAGCTCGACACGCCGGACGGCGTCGCGATCGCGCCCGACCGCGACCTCATCGTCGCCGACTCGCACAACGATCGCATCCGCCGCGTCGATCGGCCAACCCGGATCATCACCACGGTCGCCGGTTCGGGCGAGAACGGCTACGACGGCGACGACAAGCCGGCGACCGAGGCGGCGCTGAACACGCCGAGCGCGGTCGCCGCTGCGTCCAACGGCGATATCTACATCGCCGACACGCTGAACTACCGGGTCAGGATGGTCGACGCCAAGACGGGGCTCATCCACACCGTCGCCGGCGACGGCACGCCAGGGGATCCGCTGCACGTCGGCGATGGTGGACCGGCAACCAGCGCGCACCTGAACATGCCGAGCGACGTTGCCCTCGATCCGAAGACCGGCGATCTCTACATCGCCGACATGCACCACAACCGGGTCCGGCGGGTCGACGCCAAGACCCAGATCATCACCACCGTCGCCGGCAACGGCCTCTGGGGCCACAGCGGCGACGACGGCCCCGCCACCGAGGCGCGCTTCGCGGGACCCGCCGGGCTCGCGATCGTGAACGAGCCGGGCGGAAAGATCACGATCTTCATCGCCGACTTCTACAACGAGCGGGTGCGCGCCGTCGGACCGGACGGCATCGTCCGCGACTTGACCGACGAGGGGCGTGAAGCCTTCGGCGCGCCGACGCGGGTCGCGTTCGACGCGCGGCGCGGGTTCCTCTACGTCGCCGATTCGACCCGAGATCGGGTGGTGCCGCTGATCATCCCGAAGATCGCGCCCAACCTGGTGCCGCCACGTCCGGTGACGCCGCCGCGAAAGGTGGGCGGATGACGGAACCCGTGAAGGACCCGGCGAGCGTGAACGCAACGGACGGGCTGCTCGGCTGGATGCTGCAGTACATGCGTCCCTACCGCGGCCGGGTCGCGCTGCTGTCGGTGCTGCTGGTCTCGGAAATCGTGCTCGGCGCGGTGCAGCCGTGGCCGATGGCGGCGGTGTTCGACCAGGTGTTCGGCGCCAAGCCGTTTCCAGCCTGGCTGGCGCCGTGGATTCCCGCCTTCACCCGCGACAGCCGCTTCGCGCTGCTCGTGTTCGTGGTCGCGGCGGGCGTGCTGCTGCAGGTCGTCAACCAGTTCGTCTCGGCCTACGGCACCCAGGTGCAGGTCGACACCGGCCAGCGGATGGTCTACGACCTGCGCGGCAAGCTGTTCTCGCACCTGACCGCGCTGGGGTTGAACCATCACATCACCACCAGCACGGCGGATGCCGTCTACCGTGTCGACGTCGATGCCTACGCGATCGAGAACCTGGTGATGAGCGGCCTGTTTCCCCTGGCGACCTCGACCATCGCGCTGGCGGTGATGTTCGGCTGGCTGTTCTACCTGAACGTGACCATCGCGCTGCTGTCGTTGACGGTGGTGCCGTTCCTGTTTCTCTGTCTCCGCTTCTACACCCGGACCCTGGTCAACCGCGAGGAGCGGGTCAAGGAGCTGGAGGCCAAGCTGCTCGGTCGCCTCTACGAGACCTTCGGCGCCATGAAGCTGGTCAAGAGCTTCGCGCGCGAGAGTTTCGAGCTGCAGCGCTACAGAACCAACGGCGTGACGACAATGGACGCGCGCATCGCCATCACCTGGCAGCAATCGCTGTTCTCGGTCGTCGTCAGCACCATCACCATCCTGGGCACGGCGCTCGTCGTCATCGTTGGCGGCAGCTTCGTGATGAACGGCAGGCTGACCATCGGCGAGCTCACGGTCGTCATCAGCTATCTCGCCGCCGTCTACGGCCCGCTGTCGGCGATCGCCCATACCACCGGGCAGCTGCAGGGCGCACTCGCCGGCACCAAGCGCGTGCGCGCCATGTTCGCGCTGATTCCTGAAACCGTGGAAGCGCCGGGCGCAATCGACGCGCTCGACGTCACCGGCGACATCCGCGTCGAGGATGTCGGTTTCACCTACCCCAACGGCGCCCGCGTGCTGCACGACATCAGCTTCGCCGCTAAGCCCGGCGAAATGATCGCCCTGGTGGGTCTCACCGGCGCCGGCAAGACGACGCTGGTCAGCCTGATCCCGCGCTTCTACGACCCGACGGTGGGACGGGTCACGATCGACGGCATCGACGTTCGCCAGTACCGGGTGCGATCGCTGCGCGAGAAGATCGCGATTGTGCTGCAGGATCCGGTACTGTTCGCCGGCACCATCGCCGACAACCTCCGCTACGGCCGACTCGACGCGACCGACGAGGAGATCGAGCAGGCGGCGCGCGCGGCGCACGCGCACGAGTTCATCGCCCGGCTGCCGAAGGGCTATCAGACCGAGATCGCGCAGGCCGGGGGCAGCCTGTCCGGCGGCGAGCGCCAGCGTCTGAGCGTGGCGCGGGCAATCCTGAAGGACGCGCCGATCCTGATTCTCGACGAGCCGACCTCGTCGCTCGATTCGATCTCCGAGGAGATCGTGTTCGCGGCGCTGCGGCGCCTTCGCGCCGGCCGCACCACGATCGTGATCGCGCACCGCCTGTCCACCGTCAGGGACGCCGACCGCATCCTGGTCCTGGACGGCGGCGAGATCGTCGCCCAGGGACGCCACGAGGAGCTGCTGAAGTCGAGCCAGCTATATCGCCGCATGTGCGCGCGGCTGTCGGTCGGCAAGTCGCTCGACGAGCCGGAGAGCGTTGACGAGCTGATCGAGGCGGCGAAGCGATGACCGCGAGATTGCAGATTGCGGAATGCAGAATGCTAGATGGGAGGCACCGAGCGCTCCGGAAATCAGCAGTGTGCAATCGGCAATCTGCATTCCTATGAAGATCCTCTTTGCCGGCATCATCGCCCGCTACCCGTTCGGCGGCGTCACCTGGTGCTCGCTGATGTACCTGCTCGGCCTGCGCGCACTCGGCCACGAGGTCTTCTACATCGAGGACACCGGCGAATGCGTCTACGATCCGATCCTGAATGCGCGCGCCACCGATCCGATCTACGGCACCACCTACATCAACAACGCCCTCGCCCCCTATGGCCTCGGCGAACGCTGGTCGTTCGTGAACTACGACGGCAGCTATCACGGCCGCACCGCCGGCCAGGTGCGCCACTACGCCGCCGACGCCGATCTGTTCATCAACCTGTCGGGCGGCTCCTGGTTCTGGCGCGATGAATATGCCCGCATCCCCCGCAAGATCTTCGTCGACTCGGATCCCGCGTTCACGCAGCTGGCAATCGCGAAAGCCGAGCCCTGGTACGTCGAGTTCTTCCAGCGCTTCGACCACCTCTTCACCTTCGGGTCGAACATCGGCACCCCCGCGTCGCCGGTGCCGACGGGGGAGTTCACCTGGCAGAAGACCTGGCAGCCGATCACGATGGACGAATGGCGCCACGACATCGCACCGCGCGATCGCTTCACCTCGGTCATGACCTGGCAGATTGAGAGCTTCAGCGATGTCGGCGGCAACAAGGATCAGGAGTTCGTGAAGTTCATCGACCTGCCCTCGCGCACGCCGCAGCGCTTTGAGCTCGCGATCAACGGCCCGCGGCAGCTGCTCCGCGATTACGGCTGGGACACGGTTGACGCGATGCAGGTCTCGCGTACGCCGCCCGAGTACCGCGCCTTCGTGCAGAGCTCGAAGGCCGAGTTCGGCGTCGCCAAGCACACCTACGTCTCGACGCGGTCGGGTTGGTTCAGCGACCGCACCGAATGCTACCTCGCGTCGGGCCGCCCCGCGCTGGTGCAGGACACCGGCTGGACCCTGCACCTGCCGTCGGGCGAGGGCCTGCTCGCGTTCTCGAACCTGGACGAGGCGATCGACGGGGTCGCGCGCATCATCGGCGACTATCAGCACCACGCCCGCCGGGCGGTCGAGGTGGCGCGGGCCCATTTCGACGCCCGCGTCGTGCTGCCGGCGCTGCTCGAGGCGGCAACGCGATGAGGATCGCCCACATCGCTCCGGTTGCGACCACCATCCCGCCGCCCAAGTCGGGATCGGTCGAGACCATGACCTCGTTGCTGACCGAGGGGCTGGTCGCCCGCGGCGAGGACGTCACCCTGTTTGCGACCGCCGACTCCAGGACGACGGCGAAGCTCCACGCCATCTACGCCCACGGCTACTGGCACGACGAGCATATGTGGCCGTGGGAGCTGTATGAGATGCTGAACCTCGCCGCGGCGGTCGAGCGCTGCGGCCAGTTCGACATCATCCACTACGAGGCGGCGTACTACCCGATGTCGCTCGCCTTCACCCGACTCTGCGCCACCGCCATCGTCCAGACGTTGCACCATTCGCCGAGTGAGGCGGAAGTCGAGCTCTGGCGCCGCTATCCCGAGGCGCCCTTTGTCGCGATCTCCAACGAGCAGGCGGGGCTGCTGAACGGGCTCAACGTCGTCGGCACGGTGCTGCACGGCATCGACACCGACAACTTCGCGTTTCAGGAAACGCCCGAAGACTACCTGCTGTTCCTCGGCCGGTTCACCGACGGCAAGGGCCCCCTGCAGGCGATCGAAATGGCGAAGCGCGTCGGCATGAAGCTGATCCTGGCCGCCGCCGAAGACGACTATTATCGCGAGCGCGTGGCGCCACATGTCGACGGCCGCCGGGTGGTTTACTTCGGCGAGGCCGATTTTCAGGCGAAGGTGAAGCTCTACGGCGGCGCCCGCGCGCTGCTCTACCCGATTCAGGCGCGCGAGCCGTTCGGGCTGGTCCTCGCCGAGGCGATGGCGTGCGGCACCCCGGTCGTCGCCCTCGATCGCGGCGCGGTCCGCGAGGTCGTGGACGAAGGGGTCACCGGCCTGATCTTCAACGACCTCGAAGAGATGGCGCGCGGGCTGACCCGCGTGTTCGATCTCGATCGTCGCCGCGTGCACGAGCGCGCGGTGGCCCGGTTCGGTACCAAGCGCATGGTCGACGAGTACATCGCCGTCTACACCCGGATCGTGGAGGCCCATCGTGCCCGAGGCTAGCGCCGCACTCCCTCTCGCGGGTCGAACCGTGCTCGGCATCTTCGCCCACCCCGACGACGAGTCGCTGGCCTGCGGCGGCACGCTGGCGCGGCTGGCCGACGCCGGCTGCCGGGTGGTCATCGTCTGCGCGTCGCACGGCGAGGCGGGATCGATCAGCGATCCGGCGCTCGTGCCCGACGGCGACCTCGGCAAGGTGCGCGTCGGCGAGCTGCGCGACGCCGCCGCGGTGCTCGGTGTCGCCGAAACGATCGTGCTCGATCACCCCGACGGCGATCTCCGCTGGGATCACGTGCCGGAACTGCACGCCGAGATCGTCGACCTGATCCAGCGCTACCACCCGGACGCGGTGATTACCTTCGCCGAAGACGGCCTCTACTGGCACCTCGATCACATCGGCGTGCACGAGCGCACCTACACCGCGGTCCTGTCGCTCGGCGCCGGGGCGCCGCCGCTCTACTATGTCACCATGCCGCATGGCGTCATGCGCGAGGTGGTGGAGGCGGCGCACGCCAAGGGCGGCGCGCCGCCAGATTCGAGCTTCTGGGGCATCGCCGCCGACGCCTTCGGCGACGGCGCCAACCCGCCGACCTTCGTGATCGACGTCCGCGACTGGGCAGGGCGCAAGCTCGCCGCGCTGCGCTGCCACCGCACTCAGATGGGACCCAACAACCCGATCGCCTGGATCGACGACGACGAGGCGCGGCGCTGGCTCGGCGTCGAACAGTTCACCCGGGCGCCGCTCGACGCCACCGGCGACGCGATACTCGAGCATCTCGCCGAAATCACCCATGCTGATTGAGACCCTGGAAGTCCT
>DATASG010000340.1:0-2724 GCA_036269295.1 Vicinamibacterales bacterium
AGGCGTCGGCGGTCAGCATCACCACGTTGCGCGGATGACCGCCCTGCCCCGACGGCACCGCGTTCTCGACGAACGAGATCGGGTACGCGGCCCGCGTGTTCTCCGTGTAGCGGTCGTCGTCGAGGTTCAGCTCTCGCGTCCACTCGTCGACCACCACGTTTTCGAGGACCGTGCCGAAGCGTCGGGTGGTCGCATAGATCTGCGGTTCGGCCTCCGCCGAGAGCCGAATCGTCTTCGCGTAGCAGCCGCCTTCGAAGTTGAACACACCGCGATCGCTCCAGCCGTGCTCGTCGTCGCCGATGAGCATGCGATCCGGATCGCTCGAGAGCGTCGTCTTGCCCGTGCCCGACAGGCCGAAGAACAGCGCCGTGTCGCCCGCGGTGCCGATATTGGCCGAGCAGTGCATCGAGAGCACGCCCTGCCGCGGGAGGATGTAGTTCAGCACTGAAAAGATCGACTTCTTCATCTCGCCGGCGTAGCTGCTGCCGGTAATCAGCACCAGCCTCTTCGCGAAATTGAGCGCGATCATGACTTCGGACTGCCCCCCGTGCCGCGCCGGATCGGCCTTGAAGCTTGGCGAGTCGATGATCGTGAAGGCCGGCGCCGCCGCTGCGGCCGCGGCGGGGTCGTCGATGAAGAGGTTCTTGCAGAACAGGTTGTGCCAGGCGAGCTCGTTGATGACCCGGACCGGCAGGCGATACGTCGGATCGGCGCCAGCGAAGCAATCGAGCACGAAAAGCTCCTTGCCGGCGAGTGAGGTGACCAGATCCGCGTGAAGCGCGTCGAATTGCGCAGGGGTGATCGGACGGTTGACCTTGCCCCAGGCAATCTCCGCTTCGCTCGACGGTTCGCGCACCACGAACTTGTCGTTTGGCGACCGTCCGGTGTGGTGTCCGGTCCGGCACGCGAGCGGCCCGGCGGCGGCGATCACGCCTTCGTTCCGGCGAACGGCTTCCTCGTACAGCACGGCTGCCGATAGATTCCAACGCGCGCGATCGGTCTGGATTCCCTCCCGCTCCAGTCCCCGTGCGCGATCAACCTCGGTGCCCATCAAACGCTCCCTAAGATACGAAGGCCCAGCAACATACACGGAAAGTTTCAAATTATACGTTAAACTATGTAAACACCGGCTGTCGCGCATCGTAATGCCATATGAGTGATGTTCGAACCGCACCCGATGCCACCCCCTCAGCCCCGGCGCGGCAACCGGCTGCCCCCGTGCGCCGGGCAGTCCCGGTGGCGCTCTCGGAGGACTCCAAGCTCGCAATCGAGATTCGCGGCCTGGTCGAGCGCGGCGAGATGGACGAGGCGCGCGAGCGTTTCGGCGCCCTGGTCACCCTCCATCAGCGGCGCGCGTCGCGCATCGCCTATCAGTATCTCCGGGACGCCTCCGACGCCGACGAGGCTGTCCAGGACGCGTTCCTCAAGGTGTTCTCGCATATCGGCTCCTATCGCGAGGCGTGGCCGTTCGAGGTCTGGTTCACACGGATTCTCATCAACGGCTGCCTCGACCGCCGCAAGGCCCGGGGCCGGCGGGATCGTTGGTTCGTCGGCGGCGAGATCTCGAGCGCGGACGAGGCGCGCGCTTCGGCCGCCGCGGCTCCGGCCAACCCCGAGAACCGGCTCCTGTCACGCGAGCGGCGCGCCAGGCTGGCGGGCGCAATCGATCGTCTCGACGGCCGGCAGCGGACCGTGTTCATGTTGTGCCACTACGGCGATTGCACGCCGCACGAGGTCAGCATCATGACCGGCTTGAACGAATCGACGGTGCGGGTGCACCTGTTTCGGGCCGCGCGCAAGCTGCGCGGACTGCTTGGAGGACAGCCGTGATCCAGCGCGCGCATCACCTCCCGGAGGAGCGTCTCTTCGACTCGTATCTGACTGAGCGCGGCGGCGCACCGCTTGATCCGCCGGTGGCCGAACATCTCGCTGACTGCGCCGCCTGCGGGACGCGTTACGCCGAGCTCGCCTCGTTCATGGACGCGTTGCGTCGCGACGGCGACGCCGAAGCGGACGCCATTTTCACGCCCGAGCACCTGCGCCAGCAGCAGCAGCAGATCAGCCGGCGGATTGCGCTGGTGGGCCGTCCGGCTCGCGTGCTCAGCTTTCCGGGACGCATCGTTCGCCGCACCATCGACGCCTCGACCTCGCGCCGGGCGCCGCGCTGGGCCGCCGCCGCGGCTGCCGCCGGGCTGTTCGTGGGAATTGCGGTCGGCGCGTCGTTCGAATGGCGCTCGCAGTTCGGGACTCGCCGGACATTCCTGAGCGACGCGAGCCGCGCGCGTACGCCGCGCCTGACGCCGGTCGCCACCCGTGGCACGGTCCCGGCCGACGTCGCCTCCGATGATGCCTTCCTCTCCGACCTCGAGATCGCGCTCGAGCGGCCGCACACGCGCGAGTTGGTCGCCTTCGATGCGCTGACACCCCACGTGCGGGAAATTCGGGATCAGCGTTAGGGCCGGGTTCGGCGTCGATCAGCCGGGTTTAGAGTTCATGTTCAGGGTGCAGGGTTCCGAACCCAGAACCATGAACCCCATAACCCAGAACGAACCCTGAACCTGGAACCCCGAACCCGAACGATGCCTTCCCTGATCTTCCGCAAAGGCCTGGACCTGAAGCACGCCGTCGCCGGCATGCTTGCCGACAACTATCACAGCGCCATCGTCGACCAGGTCAAGGCCAACGACTTCACGCACCGCGCCGGGCGGTTGACCGTGCATCTGG
>DATASG010000341.1:0-2181 GCA_036269295.1 Vicinamibacterales bacterium
GGACCTTCTTGATCGCCTCGCCGACCTGCGGCGCCCACGTCTTCAGCAGCACCGGATCCTGCGAGAACAGCTTGATCACGAGCGGTTCGGGCGCGCTGGTCAGGTCGCCGATCATGTCCTGGAGCAGCTGCACGAACTCGACGTCCAGCATCGGCAGTTGCTTGGTGACCTTCTGCCGCACCTCGGCGATCACTTCGTCGCCGGCGCGATCCAGCTTGCGCTTCAGTTTCACGGCGATGTCGCCGGTATTGGCTTCCGTCACCGCCGCGAGGCCCAGCTGGAGACCGGTGCGCCGCGACGTGCTCTCGACTTCCGGCGTCGCGCGCAGAATCTGCTCGACGGTGGTGATCACGCGGTTGGTCTCCTGGAGCGACGACCCCGCCGGCATGATGTAGTCGAGGATGAAGCCGCCCTCGTCCATCTCCGGCAGCAGGTCGGACCCCAGGAGCCGGTAGCCGCCGTACGCGATCGCCATGACCAGCACGCAGCCGACGATGAGCATCGCCGGGCGCGCGATCGCGAGGCGCAGCGTCCGCTCGTAGGTCTGCATCAGCCGAGGCGGCACGCCCCCGTGCTCGCTCTCGAGGTGCGAAGCGCGAGGTGCGGCATCGAGGTCCGAGGTGCCAGGTGCGTCGTGCGAGCTGCGACGCTTGCCGAGGAAGTAGTGGCTGAGCGTCGGCGTCCAGGTCAGCGCCAGTGCCAGCGACGTCAGCAGCGCCGTGCCGACCGTCACCGCGAGCGCTTTGAAGAAGGCTCCGGTTACGCCGGTGACCGAGATCAGCGGCAGGAATACCACGATCGGCGTGATCGTCGATCCGATCAACGGCACCCGGATCTCGTCGATCGCGCTCCGGATCGCCTCCGCCCGGCTCTGACCCGAATCGCGGTGCATCACGATGTTCTCGACCACCACGATCGCATCGTCGATCACCAGCCCCACCGCGGCCGCCAGACCGCCGAGCGTCATCAGGTTGAAGCTCTCGCCCATGATGCGCAGCGCGATGAAGGTGACCGCGAGTGTCGCCGGAATCACCAGCCCTGCGACCAGCGAGGTGCCCCAGTCGCGCAGGAACAGCACCATGATCAGCGAGGCCAGCGCCAGGCCGATGATCACGGCGTCGCGCACGCTGGTGATCGAGTCGTTGACCAGGTCCGACTGATCGTAGAACGGCTGCAGCTCCACGCCTTTCGGCAGCTCCTTGCGGATGGTCTCGATTTCCGCGTGCACCGCGTTCGCCACCGTAACCGTATTGCCGTCGGGCTGACGAAACACGTTCAGCAGCACCGCTTTCTTGGTGTTGGCGGTGACCGCGGTATACACCGGCTTGACCGACGCCGAGATCTTGGCGACGTCGGCCAGGCGCAGCGGCGCGCCAAGCGGCGTCGTCTTGACCACGATGCTGCCGATGTCGTCGGCCGTCTGGGCCTGGCTGGTCACCAGGCTCAGCACCAGCTGGTGGTTGTGCTCGAAGAGGCCGGGCGAGTCGATCAGATTGCCGCGACCGATGGCGTCGAGAATCGCCGGCACGGTGATCTGCGTCTGGACCAGTTTGGCGGGATCGACCTGGACCTCGAACTCGGGCTCCTGCCCGCCCTGCACGACGAGCGTCGACACGCCGGGCATCCGGTTGAGGCGCGGCTTGAAGTCGTAGGTGGCGAGCTCCCACAACCGGGTCTGCGGCACGGTGTCCGATGTCAGGCTGTAGCCCATGATCGGAAACGCGGCGAAGGTGAGCCGGTTGGCGGTGACCTTGGCGGTGGCCGGCAGTTCCGGCTGCACGCGCGCCAGCGCCGCATTGACCCGCTGCAGCGTCTCGAACATGTTCACCGACCAGGAGAAAAACAGGTCGATTTCCGCGGTGCCGCGGCTGGTGATCGAGCGCACGTTCTCGAGCCCTTGAACGCTGTTCACCGCCTCTTCGATCTTGCGCGTGACGGTCACCTGCATCTGATCGATCGGCGCCACGCCGTTGTCCACGGCCACGACAATGCGCGGGAAGTCGACTTCGGGGAAGACCGCGACCGGAATCGTCGTCGCCAGGTAGACGCCGACGGCGACCAGGGTGAGGATGACGAAGATGATCGGTTTGCCGTGGCGCGCGGTCCAGTGTTCGTCGCGCGCGGCGTCGTCGGGCGCGGCACTCATCAGTTCTTGTCCTCGTCGGCTTCGTCTTTTTCGCC
>DATASG010000342.1:0-31386 GCA_036269295.1 Vicinamibacterales bacterium
CGGCCGACGATTTGAAGACCGACCGGGAGTCCCTCCGGCGTGAAGCCGCACGGTACCGAGATCGCCGGGTTGCCCACGATCGAGATGTAGTAGCAGGACTTCATCCAGTCGATGTAGGTCTCCATCGCGACGCCCTCGATCTCGGTGATGAAGGGCTGGTTGACATCGAACGGCGGCACCTGCGACACCGGCAGCACGAAGAAGTCGTAGCGCTCCATGAACCGGCGCATGCGGTCGTAGAGCTCGGTCCGCCGGGTCTCCGCCCACACGATCTCGGCCACCCGCAGGCGCTCGCCGCGCTCGATCTCCCAGAGGATCGTCTCCTTCACCTGGTCGCGATGACCGTCGACGCGAGGCGCGACGCCGGTCAGGAACGCGAGCGCGCGCACGGTCTTGAAGACGGCGTCGAAGTCGGTGAAGTCGGGCTCGGCCTCGTCGACGATACAGCCGAGGGACTCGAAAACCCCGCGTTGCGCGTCAACGGCCGCGCGAACGTGGCGATCGACCGGCACGCCGCCGAGGTCCTTCCACCAGGCGATTCGCACCCCTTTGAAATCGCGCCCGAGCGGCGGCGCGAACCGGCCGCCTGATTCGTCGATCGCGATCGGCGATCGCGCGTCGGGTCCGGCAATCCCACTCAGCATCAACGCCACGTCGGCGACGCTGCGCGCCATTGGCCCGTCGACGCTCAACGTCGACCAGGCGGTCGTGGTCGGCCACGCGGGCACCCGGCCTGGCGACGGCCGCAGGCCGACGACGCCGCAGAAGCTCGCCGGGTTGCGGAGCGACCCGCCCATGTCGGAGCCATCGGCAATCGGCAACATGCCTGTCGCCAGCGCCACCGCGGCGCCGCCGCTGCTCCCGCCGCAGGTCCTGGTGCGATCGTACGGATTCAGGGTCGCGCCAAACACCGGGTTGAAGGTCTGCGACCCCGCGCCGAACTCCGGCGTGTTCGTCTTGCCGACGACGATCGCGCCGGCGTGACGAAGCCGCTCGACCAGCAGCGAGTCCTGGGCCGGCACGAAGTCCCGGTAAATCGGCGATCCGAAGGTGGTGCGGATGCCGTTGGTGAGCTGCAGATCCTTGTGCGCGATCGGCAGCCCGTGCAGGGGACCGATCTCCACGCCGTTGACCATGTCCTCGTCGGCGAGCCGCGCGCGGTCCATCGCCTGATCGGCGACCAGCGTCACGATAGCGTTAAGGCCGGGATTGAGGCGCTCGATCTGGGCGAGATGAGCGCCGACCACATCTCGCGCCGACAGCTCCTTGGCGCGGATCAGGCGCGCGAGCTCGACCGCGCTCAGCTGACAGATATCGGGTGCCATGCCCGCACGATCCGGGTCCGCCTACAGGCGGACACTACCCGCCTGCGCGAGGAGACCATCCGTCGACGAGAGGGCCATGTACGCCAACGCCGCGGTGACGCCGCCGCGCGTGAACGGAACGCCGGCGACCTCGAGGCCGATCTCGACCCCAGCGAGCGTCCCGGCGAGCATCAGATCGTTGAAGTCGCCAAGGTGGCCGATGCGAAACACCCGGCCTTTCAACTTGCCGAGCCCCGCGCCGAGCGACATGTCGAACCGCTCGAGCACGACCTTGCGGAACGCGTCGGCGTCGTGCCCCTCGGGCATGAGGACGGCCGTCAGCGCGGGGCTGTACTCCTCCGGCCTCGCGCAGAGCAGCTCGAGGCCCCACGCCTGCACCGCGCGCCGCGTCGCCTCTCCGAATCGCCTATGACGTGCGAACACGTTGGCGAGCCCCTGCTCTTCCAGCATCTGGACCGCTTCGCGCAGACCGTAGAGCAGGTTGATCGCCGGCGTGGTGGTAAAGAAGCCGGCGGCGTTGTCGCGAATCATCGGCTGCCAGTCCCAGTAGACGCGGCGCAGGCGGGCTGACTGCGACGCGGCGAGCGCGGTGGCGCTGATGGCGTTGAAGCCCATCCCGGGCGGAAGCATCATCCCCTTCTGCGAGCTGCTGATGGTCACGTCGACGCGCCATTCCTCGTGGCGGTAATCGATGGCGCCCAGCGACGAGACGGCATCCACGAGCAGGAGCGCCGGATGTCCGGCCTCGTCGATAGCGCGCCGGACCGCCGGGATGTCGCTGGTCACCACAGTCGAGGTTTCGTTGTGGACGACCGCGACCGCCTTGACGGCCCGGCCGCGATCGGCGGCCAGCCTCTCTCCGATGGCCGCCGCGTCCGATCCGTGGCGCCAATCGCCGGGGATGAAGTCGACGAGCAGTCCGAGCTTCACGGCCATGTCGCGCCACAACGTGGCAAACTGACCGGTCTCGGCCATCAGCACGGTGTCGCCAGGCGACAGCGTGTTGACAAACGCCGCCTCCCACGCGCCGGTGCCCGACGCCGAATAAATCACGATCGGCCCGGTGGTCTGGAAGACGCGCTGCAGCCCCGCGATCGCCTCGCGCGCGAGCGCGGCAAACGCCGGACCACGATGATCGATGGTCGGCTGCGCGATGGCGCGCAGAATCCGATCGGGGACGTTGGTCGGTCCCGGAATCTGAAGGAAATGTCGTCCGCTTTTCACGCTAACAGTTTAATCACGAAAGCCGGAAGGACACGAAGGGCCCAAAAGAAGATTCAACACGGTTGACTCGATCGCAGCGTGACGCCCCGAAATGTGTAGGATGGAGAACATGAGCGTCATCGTCGGTCGATCGCGAATCGCCACGAAATACGGCATCGTGGCCACCAGCCAGCCGCTGGCCGCAGCGGCGGGGGTACAGATCCTCGAGCGCGGCGGCAACGCGATCGACGCGGCGATCGCGACCAATGCGGTGATGGGTCTGGTCGAGCCGCAGTCGAACGGGATCGGCGGCGACCTCTTCGCGATCGTCTACGAGGCGAAGACGGGGACGCTCCACGGGCTCAACGGGTGCGGCTGGGCGCCGGCGGGACTGACCCCGGCACGCCTGACGGCACAAGGACATCACTCGATGCCGCAGGCCGGGATCCACACGGTGACGGTGCCCGGCACCGTCGCCGGGTGGGACGCGTTGCGGGCGAAGCTCGGCTCGCTCCCGTTCTCAGATCTCCTGGCCCCCGCGGTGGCCTACGCGAACGAGGGCTTCCCGGTCTCGGACGTGATTGCCGCTCACTGGGAAGGACTCACCAACAAGCTGGCCTGCGAGCCAAGCGCCGAGGATCTGTACCTGCCGAACGGCCACGCGCCGCGCGCCGGCGAGATTTTCAGGAACCCGGAGCTCGCGACGTCACTCCGCCTGATCGCAAGGCACGGCAGGGCGGGCTTTTATGAAGGCGCGACCGCCGACGCCATCCTGTCGATCTCAACCGCCAAGGGCGGCACGATGACCGCCGCGGATCTCCGGGAGCTCGAGGTCGAGTGGGTCGATCCGATCTCGACCAGCTATCGAGATTGGACCGTCTACGAGCTGCCGCCGAACACGCAGGGCATCGCGGCGCTGCTGATGCTCAACTTGATGGAGCAGTTTCCGCTCGGCGAGTACGGCTTTCACAGCTCCCGCGCGCTCCACGTCATGATCGAAGCGAAGAAGCTGGCCTACGCTGACATGCTGCGGTACGCGGCCGACACGCGCTTCTCACGCCCGCCAGTCGAGGCGCTGCTCGACAAGGCGCACGCGGCGCAGCGTGCCAAGCGCATCGGTGCGGGCGATGCGGCGCGCGACGTGCAGCCATCGGCGCTCGACGGCCTGACGACCTCGTCCGGACAGGACACGATCTACCTGTCGGTCATCGATCGCGACGGCAACATCGTGTCGCTGATCCAGAGCATCTACGAAGGGTTCGGCGCGGCGCTGGTACCGCCCGGCACCGGCTTCGCGCTCCACAATCGCGGCGCGCTGTTCACGCTCGACGAGGCGCACCCGAACGCGCTGGCGCCGCGAAAGCGGCCGCTACACACCCTCATCCCCGGCTTCATGCAGCGCGGCGAGACGCGGATTGGCTTCGGCATCATGGGCGGCTTCAACCAGGCGCAGGCCCACGCCCAGTTCGTCGCCAACATCGCCGACTACGGGATGGACATTCAGCAGGCGCTCGAGGCGGGACGGTTCACGAAGGGCACGTTCAGCGGCACCGACGTGAACGTCGAATCGCTGGTGCCGCAGGTGGTGCGAGACGAGCTTGCGGCGCTCGGACACCAGGTGACCGCAGTGCCGCCGCGCACCGGCACGTTCGGCCACGGTCAGGCGGTGATGAGCGACGGATCCGGCGTGCATTTCGGCGCCTCGGAGCCGCGGCACGACGGCGCCGCCATACCGGAATCACCGCAATTCTGAATTCCGCCTTCGGAATTCAGCATTCATTCGACGCGCAGGGTCAGCGAAGACGGCGGGATGCCGGACAGCGACGCGATCCAGGTGTCGCCCGGCGCGATCGGCAGCGACGTGGTCAGCCTGCCGGTGCTGACAATGTCGCCCGCCTGCAGCGTCTCGCCGCCGCGGCGCGTGAGCGCCCCGGCGAGCTCGCCGATGCACAGCGCCGGGCTCTTCAAGGCGTTGGTGGCGGTGCCTTCCTCGACCAGCTCGTTGTTCCGGAGCAGGCGGACGGTGAACGCGGCGAGGTCGGTCACCAGCTGAGCGATGTCCTCGGGGTCGATGTACACCGGCTCGCCGACGATCAGCGCCGCGTGCAGACCGCGCGCGGCGACGAAGTCGGCGGGCTGAAACGTCCATTCCGGGAACACGCAGTCAACGATCTCGAAGCCGAGCGCGTACCACTCGGTGGCTTCGAGCACCGCCGCCGGATCGCTCGAGCCCGGCACTTCCGCCAGCTTGAAGATGATCTCAGGTTCGATCTTCGGCGCCACCATCGAGGCCATCGCCAGCTTGGCGTCGTTCCAGTCGGCGTAGCGGACGGTGTCGTCGTAGAGGTGCGCCCACACCAGGGTGTCGAGCTCGAGCGCGCGCCACGTCGCCCTGTTCGCGTAGCCCACTTTCCAGCCGACGGTCTGGTGACCGCCCGCGCGCCGCGCCTTCACGATCTCCGCCTCGACGGCGTAGGCGGTGTCGAGACTGATTCCGCCTTCGCGAGACGACGGAGCGGGAATGATCGCGCGCGACGCGTAAGCGCCTGTCAGCTCCGCCGCGAGTGTTTTGGGATCCATGTTGTTCTACCGCCGGGCTCGCCCAGATGGCAGAGACACACGTGCTCTCTGCGATCGCGGCGCGGTCGGCGGTTTCATCTTCGTCTTATTTCACGGTCGCCGGGATGCCGGCTGCGAACGTGCCGCGCTGTGCCGAGACGCGCATCGGCTTGACGATCAGCAGCGCCGCGGCGCCGACGACGATGTTCGCGACGGCGGCGACGCTGAACACGGCGTGCCAGCTGCCGGTCTGGCTCTGCAGCCAGCTCGCCGCCGGCACCAGAAACGATGCCGCGCCCTTCGCCGTGTAGAGAAGGCCGGCGTTCGTGGTCGCGTACTGAGCCCCGTAGGTGTCGGTGCAAATCGCGGGAAACAGGCTGTAGATCTCGCCCCACGTGAAGTAGACGAGCCCGGCGGTGGCGATGAACATCCAGGGCGAGTTGCCGATGGTGCCCAGCGCCCAGTAGGCGCCGGCGCCGAAGGTGAAGACGATCGCCATCGTGTTCTCGCGCCCGATCTGATCGGAAACCCAGCCGAAGGTTGGCCGCGCGAGACCGTTGAGGATGTTGTCGATGATCCCCGCCATCACCAGCACGGTGGAACTGATGAACAGGAAGTTGACCGGCAGGCTCGCGATCTTGTAGTCGCGCGCGATCGGCGCCACCTGCGCGGTGACGACGAGGCCGCTGGCGGCGACCATCACGAACATGACGTAGAGGATCCAGAACAGCGGCGTCCGCAGCATCTCCAGCGGCCGGAAATCGCGCGCGCTCTGGCTGACCTTGGGCGCCGCTTTCGGCGCCTCACCGGGGGCGGGCGCCTTCAGGAACTGCGACAGGATGAGGATGACCGCGCCCTGACCCAGACCGAACCACAGGAAGGCACGGTCGTAGCCGTAGTTCTTGATCACCGAGATGATCGGGACCACGGTCGCCGCCGCGCCGGCGCCGAAGCCCGCCGCCGTGAGACCGGCCGCCAGGCCGCGGCGGTCACCGAACCATTTCAGCGCGTTACCGACGCAGGTGCCGTAGACCGCCCCGGCGCCGACGCCGGCGATCGCCGCGCCGGCATACAGCATCGGCAGCGTGGTCGCGTAGGAGTTGAGCGTCCAGGCCAGCGCCACGACAATGCCACCCAGCATCACCACAATGCGCGGCCCGAAGCGATCGACGAACCAGCCTTCGATTGGCACCAGCCAGGTTTCGGTGGCGACGAAGATCGTGAACGCGATCTGAATATCGGTGCGGCCCCAGTGGAACCGAGCGTTGATCGGATCGACGAAGTAGGTCCATCCGTACTGCAGGTTCGCGATCATCACCATGCAGACGATGCCCGCGATCAGCTGCATCCAGCGGTTCACCGGCACAACCGCCGGCGCAGAAGCGTCGGTGCTCGACATGTGATCTACTCCCCTCATGCGGGCTTCACCAGGATTTCATAGGCGGGCAGGGTGAGAAAATCGACCAGCTCCTCGGAGGTGGCCACGGCTTCGAACAGCGCGCGCGCCGCAGGCAGACTGGCGCCGGACTCCTCCGCGATCAGCCGCTGCACCAGCGGCCGCGTGACGGTGCGACCGTCGTCCAGCGCTGCGCCGTGCCTGATCCACTGCCAGATCTGCGTCCGGGAAATCTCGGCGGTGGCGGCGTCTTCCATCAGGTTGTAGATCGGCACGGCGCCCTGGCCGCCCAGCCACGCCTGCAGATACTGGATGCCGACGCGAATGTTGTGGCGGAGGCCGTTCTCGGTGCGAGTACCGGTCGGCGGCGCGATCAACTCGGCGCCGTCGGCGACGACGTCGTCGCGCAAGCGATTAAGCTGATTCGGTCGCCGCATCCCCTGGTCGAAGACCTGTTTGGCGACTTCGACCAGCGCCGGATGCGCGACCCAGGTGCCGTCGTGCCCCTCGCGGACCTCGCGGAGCTTGTCGGCACGCACTTTCTCCATCGCCTTGGCGTTGGCGTCGGGATCGTCCTTGATCGGGATCTGCGCCGCCATGCCGCCGATCGCAAAAGCGCCGCGGCGGTGGCAGGTCTTGATCAGGAGCTGGGTGTAAGCGCGCAGGAACGGCGCCTCCATCGTGACCTGGGCGCGATCCGGCAGGACGAACGCGGCGTCGCTCCGCAGCGTCTTGATCGAGCTGAAGATGTAATCCCACCGGCCGCAGTTGAGCCCGGCGATGTGATCGCGCAGCTCGAAGAGAATCTCGTCCATTTCGAACGCGGCGGGCAGCGTCTCGATCAAGACCGTCACCTTGATCGTGCCTGGAGGGATCCCGAGCGCGGTCTGGGCGTGGACGAAGATCTCGTTCCACAACCGTGCCTCGAGATGGCTCTGCATCTTGGGGAGATAGAAATATGGCCCGGTTCCGGCGTCGATGAGCGCCCTGGCGTTGTGGAACAGGTAGAGGCCAAAGTCGAACAGCATCCCCGGCGCCGGACGGCCGTCCACGATCAGATGGTTTTCGGGAAGATGGAAACCTCGCGGCCGCACCATCAGGGTTGCGGGCGATGGCTTCAGGATGTAGCGTTTGCCGCTCTCCGACTCGTATGAGATGGTCCGCCGGACCGCATCCATCAGGTTCGCCTGGCCGTCGACAAGATTGGCCCAGGTCGGCGAGGTCGCGTCCTCGAAGTCGGCCATGAACACGTTGGCGCCCGAGTTCAGCGCGTTGATGATCATCTTGCGATCGACCGGGCCGGTGATTTCGACGCGACGGTCCTGCAGATCCGCGGGAATGGCGCCGACCTTCCAGTCACTGCGGCGAAGGGCGGCGGTCTCGGCAAGAAAATCGGGACGCGCGCCGGCGTCGAAGCGCGCTTGCGTCGCGCGGCGGCGTTCGAGGAGCTCCTCGATTCGCGGTCTGAAGCGCCGCGTGAGATCTTCGACGAAGGAGAGAGCGGGAGCGGTGAGGGGACGCTCGTCCATAAGGGTCTAAATGCTGCGCGCTTATGATACTCTGGCGACGTTTTGTACTCACGGGTGCTGCGGTGGTCGTGTGTCGTTCTCGCCCTGATCGCGATTGCCGCTGAGGCGTTCCTTCTCTTCCGTTCCGAGCAACAACTCAATCAGCAGACCGCGGTCCTTCGCGCATTCGACCAGCATGCCCACGACGCCAGCACGGCGCTGGTGGACGCGCGGGTCGGCCAGCAGGCGTACGTCGCGGCTGGCCAGGACGCCGCATTCTGGATCGTCAAGACCGCGGCGGCCATTCAGGCCGCGACCGACGAGTTGACCGCGCTCCGCCAGATGGCGGTGGCTGCCGCTCTCGCCTCGGTCGACGAGGCGTCAGCGACGGTGGTCGAATTCTCCGGCGTCGACAGGCGCGCGCGTGACTACCTGGCCTCGGGGCAGCAGTTGATGGCCGGCGACGTCATCTTTACCGAAGGCACTGACGCCGCTGCCACCTCGGTGCGGCAGATCGAGACCGCCCGCTTGGCTCAGCACCAGGCGGCCGACGTCGAGACGGCAGCCGTCCGCAACCAGGAGGCGCTGACCGCGGGCGCCGCCGCGGGTCTCGTCTTTGTCGTGGTGCTGCTGCTGGTGGCAGTGCCGCGCGGCACGTCCGCCGAGTCGCCGAGCCTCTCGATCCTGCCGCCTCCGGCCGCCCAGCCGGTCCTGAGTCCGCCCCCGGCGGTCCGGGTCACGCCGTTGACCTCGCACGCACAAGGCTCAGTGCTGAAGGCGGCCACCGAGATCGTCACTGATTTCGGGCGGATCCGCGATCTCGACCAGCTGACGCGCCTTCTCGGCCGCGCCGCCGAGGTGATGGACGCCAGCGGTCTGATGGTCTGGATGGGGAGCGCGGCAGGAGACGACCTGCGCCCGGTCCTCGCGCACGGCTACAGCGAGAAGATGATCGCTCGCATCCCGCCGGTGTCCCGTTCGGCCGACAACGCGGCGGCCGCCGCCTATCGATCCGGCACCTTGCAGATCGTCTTGTCGCACCCCGGTGGATCGAGCGGCGCCGTCGTGGCGCCGATCCTGGCAGCCGACGGCTGCATTGGCGCGCTGTCCGCGGAGATCCGAAGCGGCGGCGAAACGTCGGATAGCGTTCAGGCGCTCGCGGCCATCTTCGCCGCCCAGCTCGCCGGAGTCATGTCGATCGCTCCTGCCGCCGAGATTCAAGAGACCCGGGCGGCGGCGAACTCTTAGAGTCGGTAGTCTTGAGTCGTTAGAATCCCGGCTGTCATGTCCAAGACGACCCCGAAGGAAACCAAGGCCCAGATCCTGGAGCGCACCGAGCGCGAGAAGGTGAAGTTCCTGCGGCTGCAGTTCACCGACATCCTCGGCACGATCAAGAACGTCGAGATCCCCGACCGGCAGTTCGAAGAGGCGCTGGACGGCAAGATCATGTTCGACGGCTCCTCGATCGAGGGTTTCGTGCGCATCGAAGAGTCGGACATGTACCTGCGCCCCGACCTCTCGACCTTCCGCGTCTTCCCGTGGCCGGGGACGACCGGCGAGAAGGTGGCGCGCATGATCTGCGACATCTACACTCCCGATGGCCAGCCGTTCATCGGCGACCCGCGCGCCTGCCTGAAGAACGTGATCACGATGGCGGCCGCCAAGGGCTACGCGATGAAGGCCGGGCCCGAGGCCGAGTTCTTCCTCTTCCAGACGAAGAACGGCGTCCCGACCACCGACACCCACGACGCGGCGAGCTACTTCGATCTGAGCCCGGTCGATCAGGGCGAGGATGTCCGCCGCGAGATCGTGCTCGCGCTCGAGGCGATGGGCTTTCACGTCGAAGCGGCGCATCACGAAGTCGCGCCGGGCCAGCACGAGATCGACTTCCGCTATGACGATGTGCTGGCGACGGCTGACAGCATCAGCACGTTCCGGTTCGTGGTGAAGAACATCGCGATCAAGAACGGCCTGCACGCGACGTTCATGCCCAAGCCGATCTACGGCATCAACGGCTCGGGCATGCACACGCACATGTCCCTGTTTGCCGGCGGCGCGAACATCTTCTACGACGCCAAGGCCGACGGGCAGCTGAGTGAGACCTGTCTGAACTACATCGGTGGGATTCTGCGACACGCGAAGGGCTTCTGCGCGATCACCAACCCGCTGGTCAACTCTTACAAGCGGCTCGTGCCCGGCTACGAAGCGCCAACCAACATCGCCTGGTCGGAGAAGAACCGCAGCCCGCTGGTGCGCGTGCCGGCGGCGCGCGGCACCTCGACCCGGATCGAGCTACGGATGCCCGACCCGTCGTGCAATCCGTACCTGGCGCTGGCGGTGATGCTGCGAGCCGGGCTCGACGGCATCGAGCAGAAGATCGATCCCGGCCCGCCGATCAACAAGAACATCTACAAGATGAGCCACCGCGAGCGCCGGCACCTGCGGATCGATGAGCTGCCAGGGAACCTGAGCGAAGCGCTCGACGAGCTGGAGAAGGACGACCTGGTCAGGGAAACGCTCGGCGACCATCTGTTCGAACACTTCGTGGTGGCCAAGCGCGAAGAGTGGCTCGACTACATCAAGCACGTCTCGCCGTGGGAGATCGATCGCTACCTGGGCATGTACTGACGTCCCGGCGCCGGGACGCTCGCGCGTGACCACCGGGTCGACGGTATCTTATGGAAATCAAAGGGCGTCCCCCCGCCAGGGCTGGATCCGACCATTCGTTCTGCCGGGAGGTCAGGAGCGTCTCCAATCGCGGACGCGCGAACTGTCTTCCAGGGACCTCGATGCCGCTTTTGCAGGGGTTTTTCCCGGCCGCGAGAGGCACGCGATTTGATGTGAGGGTCTGCGGGTCGCGTCGAATCAACGGGGTGCGTAACATCAGGCAGGCGCTGGCATCGCCGCATCCCGCCGTTCGTCTCACGGTTCGGCGCGGCCTTTAGAATTAAGAATTAGGAATTTGGAATTTGGAATTAAGAAACCGAGAAGCCGAGAAGCTGAGAAGCTGAGAAGCTGAAAAGCTGAGAAATAGGAGCTACCGATCAAGTCGTCGGCCGAGGGCGCCGCCGGCGCCTAGTCGAATGAAATACTCGTAAGCGGCGCGCGAAATCTCCACGATCGCCTGCTCCCCTTCCGCTTCGCTCTTCAGGAACGTCGTCATCACGCACAGCGCATAGGGTCGGTTCTTCGCGAAGACGATGCCAGCGTCAACACGGACGCCTTCGAGCTCGCCCGACTTGTCGGCCGACGCCACGCCCTCCGGCAGTCCTTTCCGCAGCCGGTTCTCCTTCGGCTTCTTCAAGAGCTCGATAGCCTTGGGCATACCGTCGTTCATCGCCTTCAGCAGGCGCACCAGCTCGTCCGGTGTGGACACGTTCTCGTCGCCGCGCCGCGCCGCGGCCGCGTCCATCATGTGCCGGCGCAGCCTGGTCTGGGCGAGGCCGAGGCCCTGCATACGCGCGGCGATCCGGTCCATGCCGAGGCGATCGATGAGCACGTTGGTCGCGGTGTTGTCGCTGAGCATGACCATCAACACCGCGTAGTCGCGGATCGACAGCGTCGGGGTGCCCATTTCCACCAGCACACCCGCGCCGCCGACTGCCTGGCGGCGATCGAGGGTCATCTTGTCGTCGAGGTCGATTCGCTGCTCTTCGACCTGCTTGAACAGTTCGTAGACGATCGCCAGCTTGATCGCCGACGCGGTCGGAAAGGTCTCGTGCTCGAGATGCCCGAGGCGCTCACCGGTCGTCAGATCGACGATCGCGTAGCCGACGACGCCGTCGACGCGGGCAGCGATCTCGCGGACGCGCTGCTCAAAGCTGGCGCGAAGCGCTGACGGAAGCGGCGGCGTCTGCGCGCCGGCGCTAGCCGCGGCGAGCAGCAGGAAAGCGACCTGAACCCTCGGCCTTGAGCCCTTCATCGATCATCCTCAACGCGACGGCGGTCATATCGTCGTTCGGCGCGGTATCACCGCGGAATTCATGCACCGCGGTGAAGATCCCGTCGACGATCTCGCGCGCCGGGAGATGGCGGCTCTCGCGCACGACCTCGAGCAACCGCTCCAGCCCGAACTCGTGGCCGCGCGCATCGTTGGCGTCGTAGACGCCGTCGGAGCAGAACACGTAAAGGTCGCCCGCGGCCAGGTCGAAGGAGATCTCGTCATAGGTGGACCCGGCAAACAGCCCGAGCGGCACGCCCGGAATCTCGACCTGGCTGATCAGGTCGCCGCTGCAGCGGACCGGATACGGCAGCCCCGAGTTGGCGATGGTCACGATCCGGCGCTTGATGTCGAACAGCGCGTAGCAGAGGGTGCAGTAGTACTCCTCGAGCTGGCGTTCGTACAGGATGGTGTTCGATGACATCAGCACACCGGCCGGGGTGAACCGCTCGGGCGCATAGCGGCGGCGAAACGTGCGCGAGCGCACCAGCTCGCCGGCAAAGGCGCTGTACAGCGCGGCGGCCACGCCTTTCCCCGAGACGTCGCCGACCGCGACCACCAGGCTGTTCGGCTCCGGCGCGAGGAAGTCGTAGAAGTCGCCGCCCAATCCCCGCGCCGGCTCGAGCCGGGCGGCGACGTCGACGCCCTTCATGCGCTTGGGCAGCTCCACCGGCAGCAGCCCCGCCTGGACCCGCTGCGCGAAGCGGATCTCCTTCTCGAGCCGCTTCTCATTGGTGCGAAGACGCTCGTAGAGGCGCGCGTTCTCGATCGCCACCGCGGCCTGGCTGGCCAGCAGTGTCAGGATGTCGACGTGGCTTTTCGAGAAGGCATCGAGCTCGGGGCTTTCCAGATCGAAGACGCCGATGCAGCGGTCCTGCAGCATGAGCGGGATCGCCAGCTCCGATCTGGCCTCGTCCACCACCTTGACGTAGCGCGGGTCGACCGAGACGTCCGGCACGTTGACCGGAACCTTGAGCAGCGCCGCCTGCCCGACGATGCCATGGCCGAGCTTCATACGAGGAACGGTGACCTTATCGCCGTAGCGCACGGCGACCTTCATCTCCAGCTCGCCGCTGCGATCGTTCACCAGCAGGATGCCGAAGGTGCGATAGTCGATCAGACGGCGCGTGAGGTTCGCGATCCTCGTGAGCAGCTCGTCAAGGTTGAGGATGGCGCCGAATTCGCGGCCGATCTCCGACAGCGTCTCGAGCGTGGTGGTGTACTCGCGTTCGTGCTCGAACAGCCGCGCGTTCTCGATCGCCACCGCGACGTGGGCGCCGAACTGGCGCAGCAGCAGTTCGTCAATCTCGGTGAACTGCCCTGTGGTCTGGCTGAGGAGGTTCAGCGCACCGATCACGCGGCCCTTGCGCCGCAGCGGCACGACCAGCTCGGCATTCGATCCCGGCACGGCCTCGCGGTAGCGCGGATCGGTGTGAACGTCGTTCACGAGGACCGGCTGCCCTTCGGCGACGGCGGTCCCGACCAGCCCTTCACCCACCTTGACGCGGAGCGTCCAGACAACTTCGTCCGGATAGCCGACCGCGTACGCGATCGAGAGCTCCTCGCCGCGCGGATCGAGCAGATAGACCGCGAACGCCTGGAACTTGGTGATCCGCGCGATCAGCTGCGGGATCTTGTGCAGCAGCTCGTCGAGGTTGAGCACCGCGGTGATCTCGCGACCCAGCTCGAAGAGCGTGATCACGAGCTCCCGGATGTTGGGAGGCGCGACGGCGGCGGGAGTGGCGGCGGGCTCGGTCACGGGGAGCTAGCAGTATAATTGATGGCCCGATGGACCTGACGCTGCCGCTCGACAACGACGCGATCGAGAAGATCCTGCTCCACCGCTACCCGTTTTTGTTCGTCGATCGGGTCACCGAGTTCGAAGTCGACAGGCGGATTGTCGGGATCAAGAACGTCTCGCACAACGAACGCTATCTTTCGCCGTCGGTGGACGGGCGGCCGGCGCTGCCGCCGACCATCCTGACCGAGGTAGTCGCGCAGGTCGGTGCGATCATGATCCTGGCGAAGCCTGAAAACCGTCAGCGGTTGATTTTCTTTGCCGGCATCGAGAAGGTCCGCTATCGCCGCCCTGTTCACGCGGGCGATGTGATCGAAATCGAGGCGACGGTGCTGCGGCTTCGCAGCCGGATGGGGCGCCTGCAGGGCGTGGCGCGCGTCAACGGCCAGCCGGTGATCGAAGGGACGATGACCTTCGCGCTCGGCCCGCCCCAGGACGACGTGTAACCGCGGAGACAGCGTACCGATCCCGCGCTAGCCGCTCTCGTGAGACCCCACGCCGCGCGAGCAAGGAATTCCCTGTGTGTCCGCCGGACGATGCTCATGCGGTGAAGGCGACTGCAGTGTTTGCGCGGTCGAGCTGGACTGAGCCGCCGCGGACATCGGCGGAAACGCCAACGAAATGCCGACTCTCGCAGCCAAGGCCACACGGCAGAGTACGGCATAACGGTTGCAGTTTCCGGCCACCGAGCGCGTATTCGGAATCGGAAACAGGAGGACTGACATGTTGGAAACCATCGCGATCATCCTGATCGTCCTGTGGCTGCTCGGGGTCGTAAGCGGCTACACCCTGGGTAATTTCATCTACGTACTGCTGGTGGTCGCCATCGTGCTGTTCCTGGTGCGGCTGATCAGCGGACGACGGGTCGTCTAGGCGGTCGGGAGCTTTCTGAAATCCTATCGGCTCCTGACCATCGCGACTCCGATGAACACCACGATCGCGGCGAGCACCATCCGCGCGTCAAGCGGCTCGCCGAGCACCAGCGCGCCAAGCACCACGGCGATGATCGGATTCACATACGCGTAGAGTGAGACGGTTGCCACCGGCAGGTGCTTGAGCGCGTAGGCGTACGCCGAGAACCCGCCAATCGCGCCAACAAATATCAAGTACAGCAGCGCGCCCGTGGTCCGCGGCGTGAACCTCAGGCGCGCCGTCTCGTGCAGCGCCAGCGACACGATCAGCAGCGCAATCCCGCCCAGCAGCATCTCGAACGCCGCCGTGGCGAGCACGTTCTCCCCGCTGGCATCGCCGCGCCCGCGCTTGCGCGCGTAGGACGATCCGACAGCCCACCCCACACAGGCGATCTGGGCCGCGATCACGCCGCCGAGAAACCCGCCGCCGCTGCCGTCGAAGCGGAGCTGCGGCCACACCAGCATGACAATGCCGCCGAAGCCGATGACGAGGCCGATCACGCGCCGGAGCACGATCGCTTCCCCGTCCGGCATCAGCGCGTCGATACCGACCATCCAGAACGGCGAGGTCGCCACCAGCACCGCCGTCAGCCCGCTCGGCACCGTCTGCTCCGCCCAGACGACCGCACCATTGCCAAACCCCAGGAGCAGGATGCCGAGGATCGCGAGCGACGGCCACTCACGACGCGCGGGCAGGCGCTCACCACGCAGCGCCAGCATGACGATCAACAAGCCGCCGGCGGAGATCCAGCGCATGGACGCCATCAGCAGCGGCGGAATCGTTTCCAGCGCGATGCGGATGCCGAGATAGGTGGTTCCCCAGATCACACAGACGGCAATCCAGGCGAGATACGCGCGGCGCACGCTGAAACGGTACCACGCTGCCCTCGAGACGCCGCGGGGCCCGCACACAGCCGATTTCCCCACGCCCGCGGGCTGGTTCTGGCGGCCCAGCCTCCAGTTCAGCGAGGACAGACCAGAGAGCCCAAGACACGGTAAAATGGCGCCGATGGGTAGAAAATCCGGCGCCAAGTCGCAGTCTCCGAACCCTTCCTCCACATCCGGGGCGCCACCACCCGCGCCGGGACGATCGTGGACCCCGCTGCTCGCCACAGGCATCGCGCTGGCGGTGGCGATCGTCGGTCTTGTCGCATACACGCGATCGACCCCAGAAGAACCTGTGCAGACCGCGCCGGCCGCTCAGGCGCCGGCGATCGTGGATCCGCCCGCCGCGGCGAAACTCGGGCCGCATCCTCAAGCCAACCTGCCGCCGCTGCCCTTCCAGGCCTACGCCCCGCCGCGTCCGATGGAAACGGTTCGCGCCGTTTACAAATTCGCCGCCGAGCATCCCGAAGTGCTCAGCTATGTGCCGTGCTTCTGCGGCTGTGAGCGCGGCGGCCACAGGGGCAACGACGATTGCTTCGTGAAGACGCGCAACGCGCAGGGCGACGTCACCGAGTGGGAGCCGCACGGGCTGGATTGTGCGGTGTGCCTCGACGTGGCCAACGAAGCCATGCAGATGACGCGCTCGGGAGCGAGCGTGCGCGACATCCGTGCCGCGATCGAAGCCAAGTGGAACCGCCCGGGATCGGGCCACACGCCGACGCCGATGCCGCACAGCGATCACTAGCGCAATTTCGGGTTCCGTGTAGCGTCCCGCGATCAACGCAGAGACCGCGGAACGCGCAGAATGTCTTACCTTTCTGCGGGTTCAGCGAGTTCTGCGGTAAACGTCGTCTACACCGAAATCGAAGGCGCTATAGGGGCTGGAGGCTGGGGCTAGGAAAGGCGCCTCGACGAGGCCCGGTCCGTCAGCCCCCCAGCCCCTATAGAATCCCCTCGTGGACAAACGCGCTGCGGCCTTTGCGCGGCTCTTCGAAGCGGTGCACGAAGGCGTGTACATCGGGGCCATCGGTCCCGAGTCCTCGTCGACGATTGCGGCCAACCCGCATCTCAAGCTGATTTTCGGCTACGCCAGCGACGCCTCGGACACCGAGGTCTCCCCCTTCGACAAGGGATGCTTCGTCGATCCGCAGGCGCGCGTCGCGCTGCTGGAGCGGCTCTCCACCGACGGCACGGTCAACGACTACCTCCTGCGGCTGCGCCGCGCTGACGGCAACCCGGTCTGGGTCGAGCTGACGGCGCGCGCCGACGCGCCGTCAGAGGATCACTCGCTTCGTATCGAGGCGCTGGTGCGTGACGTCAGCGAGCGCAAGAAGCTCGACGATGAAACCCGTGACATCTATCACCAGCTGCTCCAGGCCGAGAAGATGGCGGCGCTCGGACAGACGGTCTCCGGCGTGGCGCACGAGCTCAACAACCCGCTGGCGACGATCCTCAGCTATGCGGAGCGGCTCTCGCAGCGGTCAACGCTCGAGGAACCGGTTCGCCGCGGGCTCGAAACCATCCTGTCTGAATCCGAGCGGGCCGCGCGCATCGTCCGCAACCTGCTGACGTTCGCGCGCAAGCGGCAGACGACGCGCGCGATGGTGGACGTCAATCTGGTGGTGCGTGAAACCCTGGCGTTACGGGCCTACGAACAACGCGTGACCAACATCACGGTCATCGACGCGCTCGCAGCCGGGCTCCCGAACGTCTTCGCGGACGGCCATCAAGTGCAGCAAGTGCTGCTGAACCTGGTGATCAACGCCGAGCAGGCGATGCTGTCCGCGAATGGGCGCGGCGTCCTGGTGCTGCGCACCTGGCACGACGCCGACCAGGAGTCGGTGATTCTCGAGATCAACGACGACGGCCCCGGGATTCCCGACGATCTGCAGCCGAAGATCTTCGAGCCGTTCTTCACCACCAAGGAAGTGGGCAAAGGCACGGGCCTCGGCCTGTCGGTGGCCTACGCGATCGTACAGGAGCACGGCGGGAGGATTCGCCTCGAGTCCCGGCCCGGCGTCGGCGCCTCGTTCTACGTGGAATTGCCGGTGACCGGCACCAGGCTGCCGCCGGCGCCGGTCTCACATTCGCGCGCCGGCGAGGCTGAGGCGATTGCCGGCGCGTCGATCCTCGTCGTCGAGGACGAAGCGAAGCTCGCGAGCGCGGTCGTCGATGCGCTGCGCGACGCCGGCTACATCGTCGACCAGGCGCCCGATGGCGAAGAGGGACTGAACAAAGTGCGGGTGCAGTCGTTCGATCTGGTGATCTGCGATCTCAAGATGCCGCGCGTCGATGGGATGGCATTCCACCGGATGCTATCCGCCGCAGCACCCGGACTGGCCAGGCGGGTGGTGTTCGTGACCGGCGATGTCGCGGGCACCGACGCGGAAAAATTTCTCGAGGAGAGCGGCTGCCGCTGGCTCGCCAAGCCGTTCAGGCTGGGAGACCTGCTGAGGGCGGTGAAGGATACGCTCAGCTGATTCAAGTACGAAGCACGAAGCACGAGGAGCTGAACATCCGCCAGCCGTCGTACTGCGAACTTCGCCGTTCGTACGTTTGCTGCGGTTCAGCGTGCCGCAGCGATCGCCTGGCGCTGGCGTGGGAGTCGCAGCGACGCCTTCACCGGCGCCGGCTTCTTGCCCGCGGCCTTGAAGGCCATCACCACCGCCTGCGGCGACGCGACCGTCTCGGCGACGAACGATTGATTGGCCTTGAGCGGCGTCATCGCCGCCTTGACCATCGGTTTCTTGGTGGCGAACGCGATCAGTTGGCGCCGCATCTCGGCGACCTTCAGCGGGTTCATGTCGCCAAGCGCGTCGCGGAGACGCCGGATCGCACGGGCGTGCAGCTGCGACACCCGCGATTCGTTGACGCCGATCTCCGCGCCGATGTGCTTCATCGTCACTTCGCCGTAGTAGTAGAGCCCGATCACCTTCCGCTCGCGCCAGGGAAGCGATTGAATCGCGGCGCGCACGCGGTCGCGCGTCTCGCAGCGCTCGTAGGCCGCATCGGGCGATTCCGGCTCCGACGGCACCAGTGCCGTCGGCAACGAGCTCTCGTCCATGTGCTCGCCGGTGTTGAGCGGCGAGGTCGCTTCGATGGTGTTGATGCGCACGATGGTGCGGCTCAGACGCTTCTCGTCGGAGCCGACGCGGGCGGCGAGATCGGCCATCGACGGCTCATGTCCCAGCTCACGGCGCAGCGCTTCGCGCGCCGCATCCAGCTCGCGCCGTTGGCGGCGCACGCCCCGTGGCCAGGCGTCTTTGCGGAGCGCATCGATCATCGCGCCGCGCACACGCCGCTCGGCGAACGTCTCGAACTTGATGCCACGAGCTTCATCGAAGCGGTTGGCGGCGTCGATCAGGCCGAGGACGCCGTCCTGGACGAGGTCACCGATGTCGATGGAGTTTGGCATCGTAGAGGCCATTCGTCTCGCCAACGACTCGACGAAGGGGAGGCCGGCGACGATACGACGACTCTGGCTGGCGGAGACGGTTTGGGCTCTCATTGCCTGCACGCTATCGCAACGGCGGTACCAACGGTCGAGGCTGTGTTCCAGAGCTCATCACAGATCGACCGACCAACATCGTAAGCTATTGATTTTAAAATGGTAATTGGCGTGAGCAGTTTCGGAACGCGATTGCAGGCGGGAGCGTCAAATCGTGAAAATCGTCATTATTTTGACGATTATCGACTTGGGAACGTCAATAATCTGATGGTCCAATTACATTTTGGGATGTTCACTGCGGTTCGGCCGGGGTCGCCGAGACGCGCCGAATCTCCTGGGCAGTACCCATAGCGTCGAGCGTACTCGAGACGACCTGCGCCGCACGGGCGCGATTCATGTCGTCGGTCGCTTTCGACTCGAGCAGCTCGGCGTGCGCGAGGATAATCCCCAACTGGTTGTTGAGGCGATGGAAGAGGAGCCGGAGTTCGGGTAGTTCGTCCATCGGGCCCCTCGCCAGCAGTTCCTCGACGCTGAACGCACGCGGCATCACGCCTGGTTCCGGCCTTCTGCCTGCCAGGCCGCCTGCACCGCCGGGCGGTCAGCGTTGTTGGCGTCGCGCCAGAGGGTATCGACGAAGATCCGCACCGATCCGCCGGCCGTTCGCACATATTCGATCTTCCCGCTCGACAGCCAATTGTAAATCGTGCGACGGCTGACCCCGACGAGCTCACAGGCCTTCATAATCGATATGGTTTTTCGTTCCACTTGGGTGTTTCCCTCCGTGGTTTTTATCGGGAGGTCACGCCCTCGGGATTAGTGTCAAGTATTTGACGTCAAATCTATTGAGGATGGACCACGTTCCAGCCCCTCAATCGCGGCCCGGCCCATCGCCAGGACCGCCTCGCGGGTGCCGCCGCCGATGTGTGGCGTGCCGATGAAATTGGGAAGGGCGATCAGCTCCCGATCGAGCGGCGGCTCGACGGCGAAAACGTCGAACGCCGCGCCGGCGAGCCTCTGGCGGAGCAGCGCCCGCTTCAGCGCGTCTTCGTCGACAATGCCGCCACGCGCGGTGTTGATGAGAAACGCGTCGGGCTTCATCAGCGCGAGCGCGCGCTCCCCGATCAACCCGCGCGTCGACGCGTCGAGCGGCAAGTGCAGCGTCACGATGTCCGACTCGACGAGCAACGCGTCGAGCGTGACCGCTCTTACGCCCACCTCTTCATAAAAGGAGTCGGCGGCGCGTATGTCGTGGGCGATCACGGCGGCACCGAATGCACGACAGATTCGCGCGACCTGCTGGCCCACGTGGCCGCAGCCGACGATGCCGATGGTGGACGAGGACATCTGGCGTCCTCCGGGATGACGCCATCCGCCGGCGGCAAGCTCGCTCGCGAGCGGGACCACGCTGCGGCAGAGCGCGACCATGAAACAGACCGCAAGCTCCGCAACCGCCTGGCGGTTCACTCCCGGCGTCCATCGAATCGACACGCCGTGGCGTCGAGCCGCGTCGAGATCGATCATGTCCAGGCCGACGCCGTACTTGCTCACGAGACGCAGCTCCGGCACCGCGGCAAACAGGGCGTCGTCGAGCACGTCGAGGCCGGTAATCGCCCTGGTGAAGCCGCGTACGAATTGCACCAGCGCGTCACCCGAGAGGACCGGTGTTCCGACGTCGTTGAAGCGCGAGCCCGGGTACCGCGCGAGCAGCTCCTGCCGGAGAATCGGATTCCGCGAAAAGGAGCGCGAGGCAACGGCGACGGGTGGCGGGCGATGGGGCATCGATCTGAGTCGTATCTCATCACAGAAGGTCCATTTCGGGGTTTCGTGTATTGGGTGGTTACGTGTCAGAATATTGGCGCCGCTCTAAATGCCTGATTCGCTGAAACATCTGCTGCTGGTCGAAGACGAGGCGCCGCTGCGGCAGGCGATTGCGGAGCAACTCGGCGACCGCGGCTACCAGGTCCAGCAGGCCGAGTCGGGCGAGGCCGCGCTCGCTCACCTGGCCGACTTCGCTTTCGACATCATCGTGACCGACCTCCGGCTGCCCGGGATCGACGGCTCCGCCGTGATCGAGGCTGCGGTCGCGCGTTATCCCCACATCATCGCCATCGTCGTCACCGGCTTCGGCACGGTGAAGGACGCCGTCGAGGCGATCAAGCGCGGCGCCTGGGATTTTGTCAGCAAGCCGTTTCAGATCGACGAGCTGCTACATGTGCTCGACTCGGCACTCGAGCAACGCCGGCTGAAGTCGGAAAACGCCTACCTGCGATCCCAGCTCGAGGAGCGCTACCGCTTCGAGGGTATCGTCGGCAAGAGCCGTCCGATGGAGCGTCTGTTCCAGCTGCTCGAGACCGTCGCGCCGACCAACAGCACAATCCTGATCACCGGCGAGACCGGAACGGGAAAGGAGGTCGTCGCCCGCGCGATTCATCACAACAGCCCCCGCCGCGCGCACCGCTTTGTCGCCTTGAATTGCAGCGCCATTCCGGAAACGCTGCTCGAAGCGGAGCTGTTCGGCCACGTGCGGGGCGCGTTCACCGGCGCGGTCGGCAATCGCCAGGGGCGCCTCGAGCAGGCGCACAAGGGCACGCTCTTCCTCGACGAAGTTGGGACGATGAGCGTGGCGCTGCAGATGAAGCTGCTGCGCGTGCTGCAGGAGCGGGAGTTCGAGCGCGTCGGCGATTCCCACACGATCAAGGTGGACGTGCGGGTCATCGCGGCCACCAACAGCGACCTGGCAAAGCTGGTCGCCGACGGGCTGTTCCGTGAGGACCTCTTCTACCGGCTCAACGTCATCCCGGTGCAGCTCCCGGCGCTACGCGAGCGGAAGGAAGATACCCCGCTGCTGGTCCAGCATTTCCTCGCCAAGTTCGAGTCGGAACGGGACGCGAGCTCGGCGGGGGAGCGTGCCCTGCGCCTCACCGTCTCGCAGGAAGCGATGCGGCGGCTGATGTCCTATCAGTGGCCAGGCAACGTCCGCCAGCTCGAGAACGCGGTCGAGCGCGCCGTCGCGTTCACCGCGGGGCGCTCGCGAATCGACGTCGACGACCTGCCAGCCGAAGTCCAGCAGGCGCAGGAAACGGTCACGACGTCGGCGATGACGCTTCCCGAGGACGGCATGGACCTCGACGCGTTCGTCGCCAACATCGAGCGTGAGCTGATTCAGCGATCGCTCGAACGGACGGGCGGCAACAAGGGCCAGGCGGCGCGGCTGCTGAATCTCAAGCGCACGACGCTGGTCGAGAAGCTGAAGCGACTCCAGAAGTAGCGCCCGCCAAGGCGACGCCGGTGGCCTGTTCTCTAGCTGCCGACCGGTTCTTTCAATCCGAGCAGCCGCATCACCCGGCTCATCACGCCGGGCTCGCCCTGCGTGGGGGCATCGATCTGGGCCAGGATCTCGAGGCAGTCGGCGACCGACTTCACGACGCCGATGCCGAGGCGCTGCGCGGCAGCGGGCGGCTGGCTCGCGGCGCCACGCCACACCAGAATCGCCCGCGCCTTCGAGTCGACGACGACGTCGAGGCAGTTCTCCGGAGTATCGTCGACGACGATGTCGAGACCGAGGGCGGCCGCGATACGGCCGCGAGATCGCTGCACCACGAACACGCTCGGCAGCGTGAAGCCCCTCGACTCCAGCCAGCGCTGCGTCTGCACCTGCGCGGTCGCGCCGACGGTTTCCGGGCGCCTGGTCAGGAAGATGATCTCCCAGTGGCGATCGCGTGCGAGAGCCGCCAGTCGCCCAATCACGCCCGGCTCGAGCTCAGGCAGGCCTTCCCAGAAATTCTCAATCGACTCGATGTGTTGCCAGAGGCGGCGCCGCTGACGCGACGTCATGTTGAGCCGCGCGATCGGCGGCGCCGCGTCGGCGGCCGCCGGTTCCGACGCGGTGGGAGTGGGAGCCTCGTCGCCGGTCGACGGCGTGTTTCCGGCCTCAGCCGCGCGCTGCAGCAAGCGGCGCGTCGTCGGCGCGCCGAACAGGCTTTCCGCCTGGCGCACCAGCTCGGACTCCATGTCGGCGAGCACGCCATCGAGATCGAATGCGATGCGAAGCGGCATCAGAACCCGTAGGTCAGTGATGAGCCGATCAGGAATTTATCGTACTGATGATCGACGACGCGGGTGTCACGGTTGTTCTGGTCGACGTTGAGCGACAAGCGGAGATCGCGGCCCATGTGGTAGCCGATGCCGAGGCCGATTGTGGTCACATGATCGGTGCGATCCGGGACCGCTATGGTCGCGCCGGCACGGTCGCGGTAGGCCAGGCTGGCGATATCAGCCCGGACCTGAACGTCGAGCGGTCCGAAGATCTGCTGCGCGATCGAGCCGCCGATGCGGGACTGTACATAGTACGGCTGGTTGACGTCGTACGAGTATTGCACGCCTCGTCCGCCGGAGACCGCGAACCGGGTGCTGCCCAGCAGGACGTAGGTCAGATCGATGTCGGCGATCAAGCCGCCGTACGGCGGCAGCGCAGGGTCGACCGGTTTGAAATCCGTATAGCCGACCGAGACCTTACCCCTGATCAGGGCCGCCGGCGAGAACGTGGCGCTCGCCAGCGCGGAGGTCGAAACACTGTCGCGGAGCGGAGAGAACTCGAACGTGCTGTAGGCGCGCGACCCGGTGAAGACGAGGGTCGTCAGCGGCGTGAGATTGTGACGGACGTAGACACCGTACGACGAGTCGACACGGTTCAACGACGTCTGCAGGTTGATGTCGAGGAACTCCGCGTCCGAGGCGAACCTCGTCTGTTGCCGGGTCGCGGTCACGCCAAGGTAAGACTTCGAAAGCGCGTGGTAGTCCACTGAACCGTCGAAATGAGTTTCCTTGCGGGCGACGCGGGTGTCGATCTCAAAGCCGGGTCGCTCCTTCGCGCTGAGGTAGGAGCCGTTGATCTTGACGTTCATGAGCGTGCCCGGAACGATCCAGCCCAGCTTGTAGGTGTTGTTCGCGGTCCGCTCCGTGGAGTACGTCTGGTACCAGTTGATTGACTCGTTGAGGTTGGCGGTTACCCATGTCGGGCCGAGGTGCAGCCAGAAGTCGCTCACCGGCGTGACGGTAAAGGTAAAGTCCTGCTTCGGGTTCTTGTCGGGTGGGTCGTTGAAGACGTTGTGATCGATGCCAAGGTTGGTGAGCGCGATGGTCGGGTTCATCATCAACGGGCCGATGCGGACGCGGACGTCATGGACGTCCGGGCTGCCGTCGTTTTCCTGGGCCGATGCAGAGGCTCCCGGCAAGAGGGCCACCGCGACCAGGCAGGCCGCAACAAGGGTATTTTGCAAGAGAGGGTTCCCAGTCCTTCTTTTCGGCGCGGGGGCGTCGGAATAACAGGCCCCCAGGGGGGAACCCGTTAGAATGGCTGGGTGCCGCCCCGCTATGCCTACTGGACGATTCTGATCGACGAGAAGCCGACGGCCTTTCGGGCGCGGGAGCGTGAGGAGCTGCAGCCGACATTGGTGCAGCTGCAGCGCAAGAGCGCCAACGTCACGATGCGCTGGTTCGCGCGCGGAAGGCTGTGGGAGTCGCGCGAGGCGGAGCGGGACGATTTCCAGATGCAGCGACACGCGGCCTCCGCACCGCGGGAGCCAAGGGGCGATCGGCCGCCCGCGGCGGAGCGGCGGGGCAGCGACTGGCGACCGGGTGGCACGCACAAGGATCCGCGCGACCGGTTCAAGAAGAAGAATCGACCCGAGCGGGCGTGGTCGGAGAAGGATCCGGCGACGCAGCGCGATCGTGACAAGCCCGGTTATGTCGCGTCGAAGCCTCGCGAAGGCTGGCGCGATAAACCAGGTCCGCCTCGCGGGGATCGGCCGTGGCAGGACAAACCCCGCGGCGATCGACCATGGAGCAACGCGCCGGCGGGCAAGGGAAAGCGTCCGTGGACAGGGCAGCCGGCCGATCGATCCGGTCCGCCGCGGGAGCGCAGACCAGGGCGGGACAAACCGGTGCCCGGCGGGCCAGCCAGCGATCGACCGTGGCAGACCAAGCCGACGGGGCCGCGCGCACAGAGGAAGCCGTGGGTGGGTAAGCCGTGGAGCGACAAGCCGTGGAGCGACAAG
This sequence comes from Vicinamibacterales bacterium, assembly GCA_036269295.1. Taxonomy (GTDB): domain Bacteria; phylum Acidobacteriota; class Vicinamibacteria; order Vicinamibacterales; family CAVVIG01; genus CAVQFC01. The sequence goes on from DATASG010000342.1 coordinate 25,030, forward strand.
CCGCCGACCGCCGCACCGCGCGGCGACCGTCCGTGGCGCGTCAAACCAGCAGGCGGACCACCTCGCGTTGATCGTCCCGCGGACCCACGCCGTAGCCCGTCCGGCCATCGACCGGGCGGGTGGGCTGGAAAGCCTCGCGATCCGAATCGCCAGCCGTTCCCGCCACGCCCGCGGACCGACGCAAACGGCGCTCCGCCGCGCAAGCGGCGCGACGACGAGGACTGAGAAGACGTGGTCAGTCATCTTGTCCTGATGAAGCCGCGGGCAGATCTGTCTCCGGCCGATCGAGAGGGTTTCATCGGCGCCTTCGAACGCGCGCTGCGCCAGATTCCGACCGTCCGCGACGTGCGCATCGGCAAGCGGCTCACCCACGGCGCCAGCTACGAGTCGTCCGCGCCGGACCTGGACTATCTCGCGACCATCGACTTCGACGATCTCGACGGCTTGCAGACGTACCTCCGTCATCCCGCGCACATGGATCTCGGCGCGCGCTTCGGTCAGGCGCTCAGTGGGGCGTTGGTGTACGACTTCGAGGTTGGCGGCGTCGAGATGTTAGGCGATGTCGTCGGGCGTTAGGTGGGTGTCCGGGTCGATGTTGCGACGGGCGCGCTTTCCCAGAACCTGCTCGTAACGCTCGGCCGGAATGGCGCCGGTTCCCGGACGCTTCGCCCACAGGTTCGCCTCCGTGAACGGCTCTCCCTCGCGCACCGGAGCGATCGTGACCAGCGTCGCGAATGCGAAGTCCATCGTCACCTGCTCCTCGGGAGCGGGACCCTTGGCGCCGCCGCGCATCAGGTACATCGTGCGTGCGCTGGCGATGAGCTCGCGGCACTGGGCCGGATCCATCGAACACACGATATCCGGGCCCGGGCGGCTCATCGAATCGGTGAAGTGGCGCTCGAGCATCGAGGCGCCGAGGGCGACGGCGCCGAGGCAGGCGAGGTTGCCGATGGTGTGGTCCGACAATCCGACCACGACACCAGGGAAGGCGGCCATCAGCTCCGTCATCGCCCCCAGCCTCACCAGGCGCGGGGGGGTCGGGTAGAGATTGGTCGTGTGCATGAGTGCGTACGGCGTCGCCGCCTGTTCGACGATGGCGACCGCCTTACGCACGCTTTCGATCGTATTCATCCCGGTGCTGAGGATGATCGGTTTGCCAAATGCGGCAATGTGCTTGAGCAACGGATAGTTGTTGCACTCGCCGGAGCCGATCTTGAATGCCGGCACATTCATGCCTTGCAGCCGGTCAGCTGCGGCTCTGGAGAAGGGAGTACTGATGAAGATCATCCCCTTCGACTCGACGTATTGTTTGAGCGCGTATTCGTCCGCCTCGGACAACGCGCAGCGCGCCATGATGTCGTAGATCGAGACCTCGGCGTTTCCCGGCCGGACGCGCTTCGCCGCCGCGCTCATCTCGTCGTCAACGATATGGGTCTGGTGTTTGATGACCTCAACCCCGGACCGCGCCGCGGCATCCACCATCTCGCGCGCCGTGGCCAGGCTGCCCTCATGGTTGATCCCGATCTCGGCGATGACGAGCGGGACATGTCCCGGTCCAACGGCTCGCGTTCCGATCTGTATCTCGCCCATCCGGGATGTCTTGGAGGCTATCGCTTGGGATTTCGATTGACCTTGAGCGAACGCATTTTGCGATAGAGATTCGTCCGCTGAATGCCGAGGCTCCGCGCCGCGTCGCTGATCCGGCCGCGGTGCTGCTCGAGGACGGCGGCAATGTATTCCTTCTCGAACTGGGCTCTCGCCTGTTTCAGCGTGCCGCCGCCCGGGCACACACCGGCGCCGCCATCGAGGCGCACATGCGCCAGGACATCCTCGAGCCCGATGCCGCGACCGCCTTGCATGCCGGTGGCGACCGAGTCGAGGAGACGGCGGAGCTCCGCGGCGTTGCCGCGCCACGGCAGCGCCGAAAGCAGCAAGAGCGCCGACCGCGACAGCGTCTTCGGCGGCAGGTGCAGGCGGGCGCAAATCTCTCGGAGGAAGTGGTTCGCGAGCGCGGGGATGTCCTCGCGCCGGTTTCGCAGCGCCGGCATCTCGATTCGGATGATCGACAGGCGGCGGAACAGATCCTCGCGGACACGGCCGTCCTGCACGGCGGTGTCGAACCCGGGATCGACGCCGGCCATCGGCCGCACGTCGAAGCTGGCGGTTTCGCCGGTCTCGGTAACGATCGCCTCGCGATCGCGCAGCACCCGCCCCAGCCGCCCCTGCAGACGAGTCGGTGCCTCGGCGATGTTCTGCAGGTAGATCGTGCCGCCGCGCGCGGCGTGCAGGCTTCCCTCGCGGCTGACCCGCTCGAGGGCTTTCGATCCGTCGCTGTTCTGCCCGCGCGGCGCCGGCCCGAACAGCTCGGCGTCGAGCTCCTCGCCGTCGCGCGCCGCGCAGTCGACCGATACGAACGCGCCCGCGGGCGGCTGCTGCAGCGTGTGAATCGCGCGCGCCGCCAGGCGACGCCCGGTGCCTTCTTCGCCCCGGATCAGCACCCCGGCGCGCATGGCGGCGGCGCGTCCGATCAGCGTCATCACCTCACGCATCGCCGTCGAATGGCCGTACAGATCGTCGCCGTTTTCGAACGAGGCCGGAATGCCCTCCCGAGCCTCGTATTTCAACTCGCGCTCGATGGCGTTGGCCACCCGGCGTCCGCCGAGCGGCCGCGCGAACACGTCCGCCATCCCCGCCAGCACCGCCTCGGTCGTGAGGTCGGGCCGCCGCACGTCGACAACGGCGAACATGAGGGTCGAGGCTCGCTGGGTGCGGATCTCGCGCGCGATCTGGAGCGCCGCCGCACCACGGGAGAGATCGAGCAGAACCGGCATGTTGCGCCGTTGCAGCTCGGTGAGCGCGAAGGTCGCGTTCTCGCCCCAGACGACGGCGACGTCGGCCGTGCTCAACTGCTTTTCGGTGTCCGCGCGCTCGGGCGCGGGACACCCCAGATAGAGGACAGACGTCATCGTGAGCGCACCGCCACGAACTGGCCGGTCCCGTTCGCATCGACCTCCAGACGCGCGACGCCGTCGGCGCCGTAGATCAGGCGTCGATCGGGTGTGCCACGGTGCGTGGTGTCGAACGCGACCGACGCGAGACGGTCGCCGTCATAGGTTTCCCACTTGTCCATCCTGCCGTCGCCGTCGATATCCTCTTCCGCCGCCACGAGAACGTCCTTCTGGTAATGTTCGACGCGATTCACCTTGCCGTCGTGCTTCGTGGCCACGTCGATGCGGACGATGCTGCCGTCGGCGCCGAGATACGACCACGAATCTTCCTTGCCGTCGTGCGCGCGCGAGGTGCCGATTTTTTCGAGCTTCTGGTTGACGTCGTAATACTCCCACCGATCGATCTTGCCGTCCTGGTCCTGGTCGATCTCAACTCGGACGACGCGCGCTCCATCCATATAGCTCCACGTGTCGACGATGCCGTCGCCGTTGGAGTCGTATTTCAACAGCCTCAGCTTCCCGGTGGTCTTGTCGTACTCGGGGCTGATCCGCTTCCTGGCCTCAGTAGCCGTTCGATTGCAAGAGGCTACGACTAGGGCACAAACCATAAAACAGCTGGCGGTAATCACTTGATGGCGCATTGTTTTATGGTCAAACGACAGAATTTAGCTCTGACGCCTGTTCGATACCGAAGAACTCCGTGACGAGGCGGCGAAGCTGGTCGAGCGACGACGCGCTGTTGATGCCGGTGCGCAAGTGAGAGCCGTTCTCCAAACCTTTGGTAAACCAGGAACCGAGCGCACGTACCTTGTTCACGACCCAACGGTCGTGCGTCATCTCGCGGGCTTCGTCAACGCGCTCCTTGATGAGCAGGTCTATGTACCTGAGAAGGAATTTTCCGCGATCCTCCATCGTGACGATGCGAGCCGGCCGTCCGGCGGCCAGGTCCATCGCCTGAGCGAGGATCCAGGGGTTGCGGAGGACGCCGCGCCCAACCAGCACGCCCTCTACGCCTGAACGAATGCGGTCGATCACCTGTTCCGGCTCGAGGCAGTCGCCGCTGCCGAAGACAGGGATGGTCAGATCCTCGGCGATGCTCGCCACCAGATCCCAGTCGGCGGTCCCGCTGTAGCTTTGCGCTGCGGTCCGTCCGTGCACAGCGATGGCGGCGGCGCCGGCATCCTGAACCATCCTCGCCAGGGTCGGCGCGTTGCGTTGGTCATCGTTCCAGCCTGCGCGCATCTTGACGGTGACCGGGATCTTGACCGCCCTGGTCATCGCCGCGATGACGGTCGCGGCGTGCGACGGCTCCCGCATGAGGCTGCAACCGGCGTTGTGCTTGGCGATCTTGGGCACCGGGCAGCCCATGTTCACGTCGACGATGTCGGCGCCCATGCCTTCGACGATCTGGGCGGCGGCGGCCATCTGGCCCGGATCGCCGCCGAAGATCTGAATCGAGATCGGCCTTTCTTCTTCGGTGTAATCCGCGTACTCGAGCGTGCGATCGATGCCGCGCACCAGCCCCTCGGCGCTCACCATCTCGGTGACCACCAGGCCGCAGCCGCCGTGCCGCTTCACCAGGCGGCGAAATGCGGTGTCGGTCATGCCGGCCATCGGCGCGATGGCAAAGGGTGACGGCAATTCGACGGAGCCTATCTTCATAAAATCACAACGCTGACGACGATCACGACGATCAACGCGTAAACCACAGAACCCGCAGCGTCAATATGCTCTCACGTCCGCGGCGTCGACTTCGACGCTGACGGCCTGACCGATCAAGTTCACCGAGAGCACGAGGCGGGCCTTGAGCGCGTCTTTACGCATCAGCCGACCGATGACGCCGCGGAGCGCGCCGTGCGTCACCTCCACCATCATCCCCTCGTGAATCATGGGGCAGGGGTCGTATCGCATGTCGCTGCCGACCAGGAGGCGGATGCTGTCGAGCTCGCTCTCGGGAATCGGCGCCGGCTTGCCGTCGAACGAGACGATGTTCACGACGCCCGTACACTTGAGAATCGACAGCGCATCGTCGAGATCGAAGCGCGCGAAGCAGTAACCGGGAAACAGCGGCCAGTCGATCTTCTTCTTGCGGTCCTTCCACCGGCTCCAGCGGGGCATCGTCGGCAGGAAGGCATCGATGTGCTTTCGCTCGAGCTGTTCACGGACCACCTGCTCGTGGCGCGATCGCGTCCAGATCGCGAACCACTCGGCGCCGTTGGTGTCCATCAGAGCGAGGGCGCCGTCCCCTGCAGCTTGATGCCTTCCTCGAAGGCCCGCTTGACGTCCTCGTTCTTCCACTCGATGATCGCCTGGGCGCGGAGCTTCTGCAGGTACTTCTGGAACTCCGCCTTCCGCTTCTCCGTGAACACGTGCTCGCTGATCTGCTCGCGCGCCTGCTCGAGCGTCATGGTCGCGGTCGCGGTAATCGCCTCGAGCTTCAACAGCTGATAGCCGCGGGTGGTGCGCACCGGCTCACTGACGTCGCCGGCCTTCATCGATTCCGCCAGCTTGCGGAGCTCGGGCGAGAGATCGTTGACGCTCAGCGGTCCAAGCAGCCCGGCGTTCGCCTTCGACGGCGAGTCCGAGATCTCGGTGGCGAGCTTTTCGAAATTCTCCCCGCCGGCGGTGACGCGCCGGCGGATCTCATCGGCTTTCGCCTTCGCCGTCTCGTCGGCGGCGACGTTCAACACCTTCGGATCGCCGGGAACGGCGATGAGGATCTCGCGGAGCGTGACGGTCGGCGAGGTCGTGAACTCCTTCAGGTGCGCGTCGTAGTACCGCTTCGCTTCGTCGTCGGTCACGCCGATCTTCGAGATCACTTCGTTCTGCTGCACCTTTTGCGCGATCATCGAGCGCTCGAGATTGCGGCGCAGATCGTTCATGGTCATGTTCTCGGCCTTGAGCGCGGCCTGGAACTGCTCGTCGGTTTCGATCTTGTTTTCCTTGCGGATGTTGTCGACGACGCCCTTGAACTGCTGCTCGCTCAAGGTGTAGCCGAGCTCCTTGCCGCGCTGGACGATCAGCATCTCGTCGATCGCCTCGACCATGATCTGGGGCGTGATCTCGTCGAGCGCCTTGCGCAGCTGGAGGTTATTCGGGTCGCTCTTCAGGTCGATCGCCTGGCCCTTCAGACGGAGAGCGGCGATCTGGCGCTGCTCGAGATCGGTCTTGGTGAAGATGTCGCCGTTCACCTTCACGAGGATCTGTTCGATGATTTCCCCACGCGCGACCGCAGTCGCGGCGAGGATCAGGACGACGGGCAGCACGACTTTGAATTTCATAAATACCTTGAACACAACATCTTACCCCTGTTCGAGGAGGTCGCTCAAGAGCGCGCCGACGCGCTCGAACACCCCGCCAGGCGCGCGCGGATCCTCCTTGGCCGGTCGGAGGATGTCGGCCTTCGTGA
>DATASG010000343.1:0-4642 GCA_036269295.1 Vicinamibacterales bacterium
TCCGTCTCGGAGGCCGCGAGCATGGCGTCAAACAGCGCCACGCTGTAGCCGCGATCGCGCACGCAGGCGGCGGCGTACAAGGCGCCGAGCGGCGCGTACGGCTGACGCGCGTCCCAGAGCTTGGGATCGAAACGGAGGAAGTACGCCTGCCCGAAGAGGACGTCGATCGACGACGATGGCTGAAGGGCCGGTCCTTTGGGACCCACCGGTGCCGGGTGCACCCTCTCCAGCGCGGCCGCTGGCCGGTGTGCAACCGGCCGGGAGCTCGCCACCTTCTGCCCCGCGGTCTCGCGGTAGATCTCCAGGCTCTCGCGGGCGGCGCGCTGCCACGAGAACGTCTGCGACCGGGCGAGGCCGCGCCCCGACAGCTCCTCCCGACGGTCGCGGCTGTCGGCCATCGCGACCAAGGCTCGGCCCAGCGCGTCGGGCTCGATGCGATCGACCTCCATGATCGCGCCGCCGCCGATTTCCGATAATGCTGCCGTTCGGCCCGTAATCACCGGCACGCCGCACGCCATCGCCTCCACGACCGGTAGACCGAATCCCTCGTACATCGACGGGTAGACGAACATCTCCGCAAGGCTGTAGAGCGCCGGCAGATCCTCGAATGGCACATAGCCGGTGAACGTGATCGCATCGGCGACACCGCAGCGTCTGATCTGCTGGTCGATTCCGCGCGACAGCCAGCCGTACGGCCCGACACAGACCAGCTGATGGCTGAGCTCGCCCGATCGCCGCCGCGCGGCGAACGCGTCGATCAGCGTCGGCAGGTTCTTCCGCGGCTCAATCGTGCCGACGTAAAGAATGATCCGCTCGGCAAGGCCGTAGCGCCGGCGTACGCGCTCCAACACCGCGGTCTCGTGCACGCGAGCGAACGACGGCGCCGCCGCCTCGTAGACCACGTGCACGCGAGCCGGGTCGAGGTCGTACAGACGGACGATGTCGCCCTTCGCACTGGCTGACGGCGTGATGATCGCGTCGGCCGTGCGCGCCGCCAGATCGACGAGCGGGCGATTGAGAATCACGCGCCGCGGCGGATGGAAGCGCGGGTAGAGCCGCAGGCTCATGTCGTGAATCGTCACCACCGTCGGCACCGGCGACATCAGCGGCAGCATGCCGTTCGTGAAGTGGACGACGTCGGCGTCGACCTCGCGCAGCGCGGTGACGGCGAGCGTCTGCATCCAGACCAAACGCGGGATCCGGTGGGCTGGCGTCGCCACGCGGACGCGCGACGGCAGCGGCGCGGTCGTGTCGATCGCGCGGTTGGAGACCACGATCAGCTCATCGTCTGTCGTCGTCCGGGCGAGATGGTGCAGCAGGTGCTCGGTGTAGTAACCGACCCCCGTGCGACCGGGCCGTAGCGCGGTACCGTCAAACGCGATGCGCATCCGGACGGATCTCCAGGCGCCGCGCGCATGCGGTGGCGCATCCAAGGGTCAGAGCAAAAAGCACGTAGGTCGGCGCGAAGCTGAGGAAGGAGTCGACCGAAGCGTGGACGCCGATCGCGACGATCGCCGCCGACAGACCAAGCGCCAGCGCCGCGCCGGCGCCACCCACGTCAGGCGCGGCCGCCGCCAGCGCGAGCGCACAGGCCGCCGAACGCCACGCCAGCCAGACAAAGGCGGCGGCGACGAGCAGCCCGCCGCCCGCCAGCATCTCCACGTACATGTTGTTGCTGTGAGTCCGCTCGTCGGTACGATCGAGGCCGAGGTAGCGCCCGTAAGCCAGGCGGAAGTTGTCCGGACCGACGCCGGCAATCGGGTGCGCCGCGAACATTCGCCAGGCGGCGCGCCACAACTGCAGGCGTCCGGGCCGCACGGTCGGACGCGGCGGCGGGAGAGAGCTGACCGGCCCGTCGTACGGATCGCCGGCGACGATCGCGCGTGACAGGGTTCGGGTTGCCCCGGGCTCGGTGCTGAACCACAGCCGTCCCTCCTGCACGAGATCCCACTCAAGGCGGTATCGTCCGGGCTTGCGCGGCGCGCGGACCTGCGCCATCACCGAGGCGGTCGCATCCGGCACGACCGGTTCCGCAAACGGCGTCCGCTGGCCTTCGAAGGTCACGACCCGATCGCCGGCGGCCTCGAGCCAGTGATACGAGAGCAGCATCGGCGGCACGGCTTGCGAGTCCCACGCCAGACGCCCGGTGTTGGTGACGGCGATCGGCACCGTCGACTGCCGGCCCGTGTGCAGCTCGAGCTCCGAAGGCGCGGACACGCTCGCGCGGTACCACGATTCCTGCCCTTCGCTCGTCAACCGCAGCCACATCGAGGACGCGGACCGTGACCCGGCCCACAGCAGGACGATCACTACCCCCAGGCTGGCGACGATCGCCGCGCCGGCGCCGCGGCTTTGCCGCAGCCGATACCCCGCGCCTACCAGCAGGAGGCTGGTCGCCATCGTGATCAGCCCGGCCCGCGTGAACGTCAGCGTGATCCCCTCGGCGATGATCACGAGCGCGATGAAAAAGCCGGCGACGCGTGCGGGTCGTCCGGCGTCGAGCGCGGCGAGCATGAGGCCAAGGCCGAACGCGAATACGACCTCGAGATACATCGACGCGATGGTCGGGTACTGCAGCGGTCCGCCGGCGCGCACCTGCGCGCCGACCGTCGACACGGCCGGCCGGAACGCCGTCAGGACGGTCAGCACCGGACGCACGCCACGGTATTCGAGCATTGCCAGCAGGCTGACCAGGACGCCCGCGGCCACGGCGAGCGACAGCGCCGACCTCAAGCGCGCGAAGGTGGTGGTACCGTTTGCCGCAAGCAGGTAGACCCCGAACGCGGCGGTCAGCCGTCCGGTCATGTGTAGCGCGTTGAGGCGCGAGACCGGCGACACCGCCGCGGCGACGACCATGGCGAGGAGCAGCGCTATCCACGGCGGCGTCAGCGGAGTCCGCCAGTCCGGCAACCGTCGCGACCAGATGACCGCCACGGCGGCGCAGACAAACGCACACATCACCGCCGCCTCGAGGTTGCTCACCGACTGCTGCGGCAGGCGCAGCAATGGCGCACTCAACTCGAACGGTGCTGCCAGCGCCAGCGCCGCGACGCCAGCGAAAAACAATCTGCCGACCATATTCGTTCGGGTCCGGGTCAGTTCTAAGTTCTCAGTTCTGAGTTCTCAGTTCCAGGTTCCAAGATCCTTGCCACCGTGACCGGCGACGCCTGGCGGGCACGCCTGCTGCATAACTCGCGGAAGTGACTCGCCACACGCCGACGAAAGGCTGAAACGCTTACGGTGGACGAAACCTCGTTTCCAAACGCGAAACCACGCCGCGCCCTGCTGATTGCCTACAGGGCGTTCTCGGATCTGGCCGGCAAGGGCTCGTTGTTCGTGATCACGATCGTCGCCGCGCGACGACTGTCGCCGGAGTCGTTCGGTGTCTTCTCGCTCGGCTCCGCGCTGGGATGGATCGTGGCGGTCGTGTCCGACGGCGGGATTCAGTTGCACCTTGCGCGCGCAGTGGCACGCCGGCCGGAGCAGGCCCGGCAGCTGCTGCGCGAATGGCTGTGGGTCCGGCTCTGGACGGCGGCGTTCGCGATCGCCGGCGTGACGCTCGCCGTGGCGACCCGATGGCGCGGCCCGTCGGCTGCGCCAATCGCGATCCTCGCCCTCGTCTACGCGTGCAGCGGCCTGATCGAGTTGCTGCACTACTTCTATCGCGGCCTGTCGCGCAGTGAGGTCGAATCATCGCTCACGCTGTGGCAGCGCGGCGGCACGCTCGCCTGCGGCCTGATCGCCCTGGCGTGGCACCCTGATGTCACGCGGCTGGCGATCGCGATGCTGATCCCGGTCGTCGCGACGCTCGCATGGAGCGTGCGCATCGCGTCACGAATGACGGACGAGAGTCGTCTGCGCGACGATTCTCGCGATGCAGACCGCCCTCCGCCCGCCGATCAGCCTCCGCGGACTCCCGGCACGTTCACCACCTTTCGCCGCGACATCTGGCCGATCGGCGCGGGGATCGTGCTCTCAGCGCTCTACTTCCGCATCGATGTCTTTCTGGTGCAGCTCTGGTCGGGAACTGAATCGGTCGCGCTCTACAACGCGGTCTTCCGGCTGGTCGAGGCGCTGCGCCTGTTTCCCGCCGCCGTGCTGGCCGTCATGTTGCCGGCGCTCGTGCGGGCCGGCAATCTGCGACCGCTCGCGCGCGTCGCGGTACCGCTGACTGCGTTCGCCGTCGCTGCGACCGGGCTGCTCTGGCTCTCCGCAGGCTGGATGATTCCGTGGCTCTACGGCGCGCGCTACGCGCCGGCCGTGCCGGCGTTTCGCGTGCTGCTCCTGTCGTTTCCGCTGCTGTCGCTGAATCTTGCGCTCACTCATCAACTGGTCGGCTGGGATGGCCAGCGCGCCTACGCAGGACTGTGCTTGCTGGCGCTCGCGATCAACGTCGCGCTGAACGCGCGGCTGATCCCGATCTGGTCGATCGAGGGCGCGGCCTGGGCCACCCTGGGAACCGAAATGGTCCTCACCACCGGCTGCGCCGTCGCCCTCTTGACCGCGCGCGCGCCGTCACTGACACGGCCGCTGCCGCTGGCGACGGAGGCATGAGGTGGTGACCACCCGAGAGATCGCCATCGCGCGGAGCGTCGTCTACGCCTCGCTGTTCGACTATCCGCTCACGCTCGAACAGCTCCAC
>DATASG010000344.1:0-12388 GCA_036269295.1 Vicinamibacterales bacterium
AGGTCGCGCTTCGTCGGCCCGAGCTCGCGGTCGACCTTCAGCTCGATCGGCAGGCCGTGGCAGTCGTAGCCGACCAGGTACGGCGCGTCAAACCCGGCCATCGACCGCGATTTGACGACCAGCTCCTTGAGAATCTTGTTCAGCGCCGTGCCCATGTGGATGTTGCCGTTGGCATACGGCGGGCCGTCGTGCAGCACGAACTTCGGCGCGCCTGCCCGGCGCTCGCGAATCTTCCCGTAGAGGTTCATCGCGTTCCAGCGGGCCAGTGTCTCGGGCTCGCTGGTGGGCAGGTTCGCCTTCATCGGGAAGTCGGTCCGTGGCAGGTTGACGGTGTCTTTCCACTCAGGCATGGGGTATCTCCCGATTCTATAATGATCTGATGCGTGCGACGACGTTGGACAACGGCCTGAAAGTCCTCATCCAGGAGGAACATACGGCGCCCCTCGCCTCGGTCTGGTGTTGGTACAAGGTGGGCTCCAAGGACGAGCGCCCCGGCCTCACCGGCGTCTCGCACTGGTGCGAGCACATGAACTTCAAGGGGACGGCGAACATTCCGCGCGACCAGGTGAAGGGGATCATCGAGAAGCACGGTGGCAGCTGGAACGGCTACACCTGGATCGATCAGACAACGTACCTGGAAACGGCGACCAGAGACGCACTCGACCAGATGCTGTTCATCGAGGCCGAGCGCATGGCGAGCAGCCTCTATCACCCGGACGATTGCGAATCGGAGCGTACGGTCATCATCTCGGAATTGCAGGGCGGCGAGAACGATCCGGATCAGCTGCTCGACCAGGAGCTGACGGCGACCGCGTTCAAGGCCCACCCCTACAGCCATCCGACGATCGGCTGGCTGCCCGATCTGCAGTCGATGACGCGCGACGATCTGTACGGGTACTACCGCCGCTTCTACGTGCCCAACAACGCCACCCTGGTCATCGTCGGCGACGTCGATACCGAGGCGGCGCTGCGCCGGGTCGAACACCACTTCGGCGCTATCCAGCCGGGCTCCGCGATCGAGCGGCTGCGGACGCTCGAGCCGGAGCAGACCGGCGAGCGACGGCTGACGCTTCGCCAGGAAGGCACGACCGCGTACTTGAAGGTCGGCTATCACGCGCCGGCGGCCACCGGCCGAGACTTTTTCCCGCTGCTGATCCTAGATGCGGTATTGACCGGCGCCAAAGGCGTGAACCTCTGGTCCAGCTTTCGCACGCCGCCGCCGCAGCGCAGCGCGCGTCTGTATCGCGCGCTCGTCGACCGTGGGCTCGCGTCATCGGTGTCGGGTGGCCTGATGCCGACCGAGGATCCGTTCCTCTACACGCTGTCCGCCACGGCGAACGAAGGCACGCCGCTCGCCTCGATCGAAGCCGCGCTGCTCGAGTCGCTGGCGGAGACCGAGCGCCACGGCATCACCGGCGCCGAGCTCGTGAAAGCCAAGGCGCAGCTGCGCGCGCGCCTGGTGTTCGACAGCGACAGCGTGACCAACATCGCGCATCAGCTCGGCTATTTCGACACGATCGCGAGCGTCGACCTGTTCACGACCGCCCCCGCGCGTATCGCCGCCGTGACGCTCGAAGAAGTCGCGACCGCCGCGCGCGCGGTCCTGGCCCCATCTAACCGCACCATCGGTTGGTTTGAGCCGATCCCGGTCACAGAACAAGGCTCAAGTCTCAACGCTCAAGGATCACGATGACAGAGCGCGTGGAGCGTTCAGCCTTGAGAGTTGGTCTCGCGCCGGCTCGATCCGTCCTCGACAACGGCACCACGCTCCTGGTCAAACAGACCACGACCACGCCCGCGGTCGCCATCAGCCTCTCGATGCGCGCCGGGTCGATTGTCGACCCGCCGGGTCTGGCGGGCATGACGTGGCTGCTGTCGCGGGTGATCGATCGCGGGACCGCGATGCGCTCGGCCGCCGAAATCGCCGAGGGGCTGGACAGCCGCGGCATCGCTTTGACGATCCTCGTCACCCGGCACGCGTTTTCCATTGGCTGCCGCTGCCTCGCCGATGACTTCGAGCCGGTGCTCGCGCTCCTTGCCGACATCCTCATGTCGCCGTCGTTGCCGGAAGAGGAGATCGCCGTTCGCAAGGTCGAGGTGATCACGTCGATCCGGCAGGACCTGGACAACCCGGCCGTGCGCGCCACCGAGACGCTGATGGCGCACTTGTATCCGGATGAACATCCGTACGGGCGGCGCACCAAGGGATCGATCGAGGTCGTGGAGCGGCTGACGCGCGACCAGCTGCTGCAGCTTCATGGCGAGCGCTTTGCCCCCGGAGCATTGACCGCGGTCATCGTCGGCGATGTCGAGCCGGCGCGCACGCAGGAGGTAGCATCGCAGGTGCTCGGCGGCTGGAGGAAGCCGGCGCCTGCCCCGAGCGGTGTCGAGAGGCCTGCCCCGAGCGGTGTCGAGGCGTCGTTGACCGTCCCTCCGGTTGTGCCCGCGACCACGCGCACGCGGATCGTGATCCCGATGATGAACAAGTCGCAGGCGGACATCGCCTACGGCTTCACGGCGATTACGCGCCGCGACCCGGCCTACTATGCCTTCTGGCTGATGAACGTCGCCTTCGGCCAGTACGCGATCGGCGGACGCCTCGGCGACAGTATTCGCGAGCGGCAGGGGATGGCGTACTACGTGTCGAGCGCGGTCGACGCCAACGTCGCTCCGGGACCGCTGGTCATCCGCGCCGGGGTCAGCCCGGCGAACGTCGACCGCGCCATCGCCTCGATCGACGAGGAGGTCGTGCGCCTCGTCTCGGACGGGCTGACGCCGCAGGAGCTCGACGAGTCACGCCGCTACCTGATCGGCTCGATCCCGCGATCGCTTGAAACCAACGCCGCGATCGCCAACTTCCTGCACACCGAAGAGTTCTTCGGGCTTGGCCTCGATTATGACGTGCGGCTGCCCGATCTGTTGAACGCCGTCACGATGGACGATGTCAACGCCGCCGCCCGGAGCGTGCTGAGCCCCGATCGCGCGACGGTTGTGATCGCGGGACCTTACCGCTGAGAATCGGGTCGTTGGATAATCGGGTTACCCAATTGTCGTGTTGGCCAAAGCCGTCCTGTTCGACGTCGACTTCACGCTGATCTATCCCGGGCCGACCTTTCGCGGCGAGGGCTATCAGGCGTTCTGCGCCCGCTACGGCATGGTCGTCGACCCGGCGAGGTTCGAGGCGGGCGTGGTCCGCGCCTCGCCGCTGCTCCACAGCCCGAACGATGTCTACGATCCGGAGATCTTCGTCGCCTACACGAGCGGGATCATCGAGGTGATGGGCGGCACCGGCCCGCGCCTCGACGAGTGCTCGCGCGAGATCTACCGCGAGTGGGCCGCCTGCCAGCACTTCGACTTGTACGACGACGTGCCGGCGGTGATGAAGCGGTTGTCTGACGCCGGCGTGCGCATCGGCCTGATCTCGAATACGCATCGCTGCCTGGCCTCGTTCCAGTCGCATTTCGAGCTGCAGGCGTTCGTCAGCGCCACCGTGTCCTCGTCTGACCACGGCCTGATGAAGCCGCACCCGAGCATTTTCAGGGCGGCGCTGAAGCTGCTCGACGTGGCGCCGGCGGAAGCGGTCATGGTCGGCGACAGCTTCACGCACGACGTTGAGGGCGCGCTGAACGTCGGCATGCGCGCGGTGCTCCTGAATCGCAGCGATGCCGCGGCGCCCAAGGTCGATGCCCTTCGACGCGGCTCAGGTCAGGGCGACGTCGTGCCGGTCATCCACTCGCTGCGCGAGCTGATACCGCTCGTGATTGGGTAATGCCGCAGATTACCTACCGCGATCTCACCACCCTCGACGACTTTGCTGTCGTCGTCGATCTCGAGCGGGAAATCTGGGGGCCGGGGTACAACGACGTCGTGCCGGTGCCGATCCTGGCGGTGTCGGTGCACAGTGGTGGCATCCTGATCGGCGCCTTTGATGGGGATCGTTCGGAAGATTCGGGGTCGTCGCCGGCGGGGTCGAGCGGCGATCGCATGGTCGGGTTCGTGTACTCGCTTCCCGGGATCAAGGACGGCAAACCGACGCAGTGGTCACACATGGCCGGAGTCCTGCCCGCGTACCGGAGCCGCGGGCTCGGCTACGAGTTGAAGCTGCTGCAGCGGGAGCGGGCGCTGAAGGCCGGGCTCGACCTTGTGCAGTGGACCTACGACCCCCTTCAGGCGATGAACGCTCACCTCAACTTCGCCAAGCTCGGAGTCGTGGTCGCGGAGTACGCGGTCAACCTCTACGGCGCGTCGGGGAGCCCGCTGCACGGTGGCAACCCGACGGACCGCTTTGTCGCCGATTGGTGGATCCGGATGCCTCACGTGCAGCGCCGTCTCGCGCCTGCGGTGCTGGCCTTGCGCGATCAAGGTGTCGCCGAAAGCGCGCGGATCAATCGCGCCGCACCCGCCGGCGAATGGAGCGCGTGCGTGGACGTGGATCTCGCACTCGATGCGCGGCGGCTGGCGGTCGAAATCCCGATGGGGTTTACCGACATGCTCGCGAAGGCGCCGGACCTGGCGCTGGCGTGGCGTCTGGCGACGCGCGAGATCTTCACGACCTACTTCGCGCGCGGCTACCGCACCGTCGAGTTCTTCCTCGATCGCCCGTCGCGTAAAGGCTCATATCTGCTGGTCAGGCAAGCCTGAGTTCTTCCCCTAGCCCGGAGGCCAGGCGAGGCTGCGGCCACCGATGAGGTGCAGGTGGATGTGGAAGACGGTCTGACCGGCGTCACGGTTGGTGTTGAACACCGCCCGGAAACCGCCGGCGTCGATCTTGTGTTCCTTCGCGATCGCGGCCGCCCGCCGGACCAGCTCGCCGACGATGGCATCGTCCCCCGCGACCAGATCGTTGAGGGTCTCGATGTGGCGCTTCGGCACCACCAGGACGTGCGTCGGTCCCTGCGGGTTGATGTCGTTGAAGGCGAGGACGCGCTCGTCCTCGTAGACGATCGACGCCGGAATCTCGCGCGCGGCAATCTTGCAGAAGAGGCAGTCAGCCATAGGAATTGAGAATCCTAAATTCTCTTGGCGATCGCCGTGCGCGCGATGCCCTGTAGATCGCGCCGCAGGCCCACCAGCGTCAGCTCGGGCGACGCCTCGATCAGGTCCTCCACCTCGACGTCCTGGCCGAGTCCGAATTCGAAGATGAGGTAGCCACCGCTGCGAAGGCGAGCCGGCGTCGCCTCGATCAGCCGCGTCACCAGAGCCAGGCCGTCGGCGCCGCCGAACAACGCCAGCGACGGCTCGTGGTCGCGCACTTCAGGCTGCAGCGCCAGCCGCGCGCGATCGATCACGTACGGCGGATTCGCGACGATGGCGTCGAAGGTCCCGTCGGCGCCGTCGAGCAGATCGCCCGGGGTAAACGTCACCCGATCGCCGACGCCGTGCCGGGCGGCGTTGCGCCGCGCTACGACCAGCGCCGCCGGCGAGATATCGCTGCCCCGGACCGTGGAGGTCGGCCGCTCGTGCGCGAGCGCGACCGCGACGCAGCCGCAGCCGGTGCAGACATCGGCGATGGACAAGGGCACCGATCGATCCGGAAACAGCTCCTGCATCGACTCCACGATCAGCTCGGTGGCCGGCCGCGGGATCAGCACGTCCGGCGTGACCTCGAGCTCGAGGCCCCAGAACTCGCGAACGCCGACGATGTAGGCGAACGGCTCGCGGGTGACGCGGCGGGCGACCAGCGACTCGTAGCGCGGCGCGAATCCCTCGGGCACCGGTTCGCGTGCGTCGGTCAGGAACCGCTCGGTGGTCCAGCCGAGCACGTGCTGCGCCAGCAGGCGCGCGTCGAGATCCGACTCGGTAGGGGTGATACCGGCGTCGCGCAGCCGCTGTCGTGCCGCCGACACCTGGGCGTGGATGCTCACGAGGAAACCGCCGTTGCGTCCTTGAGCTTTTCCGACTGGTAGTGCGTGATGACGTTGTCGAGCAGCTCCTCGAGATCGCCGTTGAGCACCTCGTCCAGCCGGTGGGTGGTGAAATGCACGCGGTGGTCGGTGATGCGGTTGTCGCGGAAATTGTAGGTCCGGATTTTTTCAGACCGATCGCCGGTGCCGACCTGACTCTTTCGATCCTTGGCGATCGCGTCCGCCTGCTTCTGCCGCTCCATCTCGTAAAGGCGAGAGCGCAGCACCTTCATCGCTTTGGCGCGATTCTTGATCTGCGACTTCTCGTCCTGCTGCGAGACGACGACGCCGCTGGGGAGGTGGGTGATCCGGACCGCCGAGTAGGTGGTGTTGACGCTCTGGCCACCGGGTCCGCTCGAGCAGAAGGTGTCGATGCGCAGGTCCTTGTCGTTGATCACGACGTCGACTTCCTCCGCCTCCGGCAGCACCGCGACCGTGACCGCCGAGGTGTGAATACGTCCGCTCGCCTCGGTTGCCGGCACCCGCTGCACACGGTGTCCGCCGCTCTCGTACTTCAGCTTGCTGTAGACGCCGCGTCCCTCGATCATCGCGATCACTTCCTTGAGGCCGCCGCCGCCGGTATCGTTGCTCGACATCACCTCGATGCGCCAGCCTTGGCGCTCGGCGAACATGCTGTACATTCGGAACAGCTCGGCGGCGAACAGCGCCGCCTCGTCGCCGCCCGCGCCGGCCCTGATTTCGAGCATCACGTTCTTTTCGTCGTTGGGATCCTTCGGGATGAGGAGGATCTTCATCTCGCCGACGAGCGCCTCACGCCGCGCGACCAGCGACTTGAGCTCCTCTCTCGCCAGGTCTCGCATGTCGGGGTCGCCCGCGTTGACGAGCTCTTCGGCTTCCGAGATATTGCGCACCACCAGCTTGTATTCGCGGAAGCGCTCGACGAGCGGCTCCACCTCGGCCAGCGCCTTGGCGTGCTTCCGGTACTCCGCCGGCTCGCTCTGCACCTCGCTGGTGCCGAGCAGACGCATCAGCTCTTCGTACCGCTGTTCCTCTGTCGCAAGCTTGTCGAACATAACGTCACGACGGTCGACGCGGAATTCGCTGAACTCGCAGAGAAAGAAATGGTTCTGCGTGTTCTGTGGTTTCTGCGTTGATCGTCGTCATCCTCCTGATACCGGTGGCAAGAAGGCGATCTCATCGCCGTCGCCGATCGCGTGATCCATCCGCGCGTAGTCGGCGTTGATCGCGCTGGAGATCGAACGTTCGTATCCGGCCAGCTCCGGAAACTCGCCGGCGAGCTGCCGCCAGACGTCGCCAATCGTGGCGCCGGGCGCGAGGTCACGCGCCAGCTCCGTGGCGCCGACGATATCCCGAAGGCGAGCGAACAGCCGCACCGTCACGCGCACGCGATCCGCTCCGCTTCCGCGCGCGCGTGCAGATCGTCCGGGTTGGCCGTCGCGCCCTCGATCCAGACCTCGCCGCCGTCGAAAAACTCGTGCTTCCAGATCGGCGCGATCTGCTTGATCCGCTCGATCGCGTAGCGGCAGGCGGCGTAGGCATCGCCGCGGTGCGGCGACCGCGTCGCAATGGCGATGCTCGCTTCGCCGACCTCGAGCCGGCCGACGCGATGGTGCAGCGCGAGCCGCGCGCCCGGCCAGCGCTCGGCGATTTCGGCCGCAATCCGCCCGAAGGCCTTCAATGCCAGCGGCTGGTAGGCGTCGTACTCAAGATATCGGACGCTGCGCCCGAGGTTGTGGTTGCGCACCAGGCCCAGAAACGTCACGACCGCCCCATCCGCGCCCGCCGCGGCACCGGCGGCCACGGCCGCGGCAACGCGCTCGAGTTGGATCGGCTCGGGACCGATGGCCAGAGGCGGGATCATGGCTTCAGTATAAGGGGTCGGGCCACGAGCCGGACCGGGCGGTTTCTCAGCCGGACCGTCGCTCCCAGAAGTGATCCAGCGGCCCCCGGCCGTGGCCGATCGCGGGGGCGTGCGCGATCGCTCCGGCGACGTACTGCTGCGCGCGCGCCGCCGCGTCAGCCAGCTCGCGCCCCAGCGCCAGCCCGGCGGCCACCGCCGACGCAAACGTGCAGCCGGTGCCGTGGGTATGGCGCGATGCCACTCGCGGCACCCGCAGCTCATGAAACGAGTGCCCGTCGAACAGGAGATCCACGACCTCGGAGCCTTCAGCCCTCAGCCCAAGACCCTTCTCATGCCCGTGGCCGCCGGTGATGATCACCGCGCCGGGGCCGAGAGCCTGGATTCGCCGCGCGGCCTCGTAAACATCGGCCATCGATTCGATGCTGCACCCGCTCAATGTCTCGGCCTCCGGGATGTTCGGCGTCACGACCCGGGCGCGCGGCAGCAGCTCGGCGCAGAGCCCGCGCACACCATCCTCGTCCAGCAGACGCTTGCCGCTCGACGACACCAGGACCGGATCCAGGACGACGAGCGCCAGATCCAGCTCGGCGATCGCCGCCGCCACCGCCTCGACGATGGCGGCATTGGCGAGCATGCCGATCTTCGTGGCGTCGATCGTGAAGTCGCCGGCGACCGCCTCGATCTGAGCCGCGACGAAATCAGCCTCCAGAGCGACCATGGACTCGATCCCCTTGGTGCTTTGGGCTGTGACCGCGGTGATCGCGCTGGCGCCGTAGAGCCCGAACGCGGCGAACGTCTTCAGGTCCGCCTGGATGCCGGCGCCGCCGCTCGAGTCGCTGCCGGCAATTGTCAGCGCTGTATGCATACGCTAAGATCCGCCCTCATGCACCCAACATGGCTCGACACCGTGACAACCCGCGCGGACGCCCGCTTCCGGGTGGCCGAACAGATCGGCGCCGTCCTCTTCGTGACGATCCTCACGGCGACCGCGGCCCAGGTCAGCATCCCGCTGCCGTTCACACCGGTGCCGTTCACCTTCCAGCCGATGGTGGTGCTGCTCGGCGCGGCCGCGCTCGGACCGCGCCTCGGCATGGCGAGCCAGATCCTCTACCTCGCGCTCGGGTTCGCCGGCCTGCCGGTGTTCGCGGCCTCGTCGCTTCTGCCCCAGGGCGCCGCGCGGCTCCTCGGGCCGACCGGCGGCTACCTGATGGCGTACCCGTTCGCCGCCTTCACCGCCGGCTGGCTCGCGGCGCGGGGCTTCGACCGACGCTACGTGACCGCCGTCGCCTCGATGGTGTGCGGCCTCGCCGTCGTGTTCGCGGGCGGCGTCCTGTGGCTGACGATCGCCTCGAAGCCGTCGATCGGTTTCTCCGGCGCCCTCGCCCTCGGTTTCGTGCCGTTCATCATCCCCGATCTGGCGAAGCTGCTCGTCGCCGCCGGCGTCATGCCTGCGCTGTGGCGGATCACGGGGTCGGCGGCCCAGTAGACGACAGGCCACTCGCCCGTCCGAACACCAGCAGGAACACGAACGGCGGGAAGTCCTCCCGCTTGATCAGCTCCAGGCCGGCTGCGTTCGCGGCTTTGATCACCGTTTTCGGATCGACTCGATGATTCGCCTCGGGGCCCGGTCCGCCGCTGCCCGGCGTCCAGTCAACGATCCCCAGTCGCCCTTGCGGCTTGAGCGACTGACCGACGTTGCGCAGCAACGTCACCACCAGCTTCGGATCGTCGGGGTCGTCCATCTCGTGAAACGCGTCGGAGATCAGCGCTGCGTCCAGACCCGGTGGCAGATGCGGATCGCTCGGCGTGCCGAGCACGGTCGTGACGTTCGTCAGGTTCTCGCTCTGCATCCGCCGGCTGATGCCCTCCAGCATGGCGCGCTGAATGTCTTCCGCGTAGACGCGTCCGTTGGGTCCGACGCGCTCGGCGAGTTGCAAGGTGAACCAGCCGCCGGCGGCGCCGAGCTCGGCGACCTTCGACCCTTCCGCAACGCCGATCGCGTCCATGATCTGATCCGGCTTCTGCCACTGCTCGCGGTCGGGTGCTTCGAGCAGACCCAGGTCCTGGGTGCCGAAGAGCCGCGTGTTCGCTTTCTGCTGATCGGGGCCAGACAGGGCAGGAGGGGCAGGATGGGCCGGATGGGCGGGAAGGGAGAGCATCGCGAGCACGAACAGCGCGCGCTTCACTCCTTTCCTGCCTTTCCTGCCCGTCCCGCCCGTCCTGTCTTTCCAGCCGGTCCTGCCTGTCCTGCCCGTTGTCCTGCCCGTCCCGCCTCTCCCGTCCCCGCCTCTCCCACGATCCCGCCCCTCGTCATCGACTCAACCGATAGGATTTCGTTCAGGCGAGCCTCGTCGAGCAGGCCGCGCTCGACTACCAGCGTGTGGATCGACTTGCCGCTCTTCACCGACTCCTTGGCGATCTCCGCCGTCGCCGCGTAGCCGATGTACGGGCTGAGCGCGGTCGCCGCGGCGGTGCTGCGATCGAGCAGCTCGCGCGCGCGCGTCTCGTCGGCGGTGATGCCCGAGACGCAGCGCAGCCGGAACACTTTCAGCGCTTCGCGGAGGATGCTCGAGGCGTGCAGCGCGTTCCACGCGATGACCGGCATCATCACGTTGAGCTCGAGCTGTCCGGCCTCGCAGGCGATCGCCACGGTCGCGTCGCAGCCCATCACCTGGAAGCAGACCTGGTTCACCATTTCCGCGACCGACGGATTGACCTTGCCGGGCATGATCGACGACCCGGGCTGTACTGCCGGGAGCGCGATCTCGGAGAGGCCGGCA
Source organism: Vicinamibacterales bacterium (assembly GCA_036269295.1). Taxonomy (GTDB): domain Bacteria; phylum Acidobacteriota; class Vicinamibacteria; order Vicinamibacterales; family CAVVIG01; genus CAVQFC01. Next base: position 10,527 of record DATASG010000344.1, read on the forward strand.
CGCGGTCCCATACTGAGCAGGCGCAGGTCGCTCGCGATCTTCGAGACCTCCACTGCGAGCCGCCGCATCGCGCTCGAGTAGCCCAGGACGTCGCCCATGCTCTGCGTCACCCGAAACAGGCTCAGCGCAGGCAGCAACGGAAGACTCGTGTACCGCGCCAGATTCTGCACCACGCGCCGGCGGTATTCCTCGCCGGCGTTCAGACCAGTGCCGACGGCCGTCGCGCCGATGTTCAGCTCCAGCAACTGCTCCGAGGCTGATGCCACGTCTTCCGCGCCGCGGCGCACGCACGCGGCCCAGCCGCCGAACTCCTGACCGAGCGTGATCGGCACCGCGTCCTGCAGGTGCGTGCGGCCGGTTTTCAGGACCTGGGCGAATTCATCGGCCTTGAGCGCCAGGCTGGCTGACAGCATCTCGGCCGCCGGCACGAGCGCCGCCGCCCCGAGCAAAAGCGCGAGCCGCGTGGCGGTTGGGTAGACGTCGTTGGTCGACTGGCCCATGTTGACGTGATCGTTGGGATGCACGCGCGCGTAGGTGCCTTTCGGCTCACCGAGGATCTCGCTCGCGCGATTGGCCAGCACCTCGTTCGCGTTCATGTTGTGCGAGGTGCCGGCCCCTGCTTGATAGATGTCGACCACGAATTGATCGCGCAGCGCGCCGCCGAGGATTTCGTCGGCGGCCGCGCCGATCGCGTCCGCCACGGTGCGATCGAGCCGGCCCAGCGAGGCGTTCGTCTCGGCGGCCGCCTTCTTGATGAGGATGGTCGCCACGATGAGATCGTCGGGCGCGCGAAGACCGCTGATCGGGAAGTTCTCGACGGCGCGCAGCGTCTGCACACCGTAGTACGCGCCGGCGGGGACCTCGAGCTCACCGAGAGGATCGCGCTCGCGCCGGAAGCTTTCAGCCATTTCAGGAGCTCTCAGCCCTAAGTATACTCAGCGGATATGTTGCCCTCATTCTTCGACAGCGTCCTGCAGCTCATCGTCCGGACCTCCACCGATCTGCCGCCCGACGTGCGCGCGGCGATGAAACACGCGCTCGTCGCCGAGCCTCCGGCGACCCGATCCTCGCAGGCGTTGACAATCATCGCCCAGAACATCGACCTCGCCGCCGACGGTGAAGGCGCGATCTGCCAGGACACCGGTATGCCGACCTTCGAGGTGCGCACGCCGGTCGCCGCGAACCAGATTTGGATGCGTCAGCAGATTCGGCAGGCGGTGGCCGAGGCAACCAGCCGCGGCAAACTACGGCCGAACTCGGTCGACTCGATCACCGGACAGAATTCCGGCGACAACCTCGGGCCGGGCACGCCGATCATCCACTTTCACCAATGGGAGCGCGATGCCATCGAGATCAAACTGATTCTGAAAGGCGGTGGCTGCGAGAACACCAACGCCCAGTACGCGCTGCCGGTGGAGCTGCCGCACCTCGGCCGCGCCGATCGCACCCTCGACGGCGTCAGAAAATGCATCCTGCACGCGGTCTGGCAGGCCCAGGGCAAGGGCTGCGCGCCCGGTGCGGTCGGCGTCTGTGTCGGCGGCGACCGCACCTCCGGCTACACCCACGCGAAAGAGCAGCTGTTCCGCACCCTCGACGACATAAACCCGGACGCGCGGCTGGCGGAGGTCGAAGCGTCGGTCATGTCGACGGTCAACGATCTCGAGATCGGCACGATGGGGTTCGGCGGCAAGGTGACGCTGATCGGCTGCAAGATCGGCGCCCTCAACCGCCTGCCGGCGAGCTTCTTCGTCTCCGTCGCCTACGATTGCTGGGCCTTCCGGCGCCTCGGCGTGGAGCTGGACGCACAGAGCGGCGCCATCGACAAATGGCTGTACCGCGATCCGTCGCACCCGATCATCCCG
>DATASG010000345.1:0-8030 GCA_036269295.1 Vicinamibacterales bacterium
AGGCGCGCCAGGCGCCAGCGGCAGCACGCTCGAGATGGCGAGCCGCGGTCTCGAGGAGCTCCAGAACTCGCTTGGCGCCGGCGCCGACGACGTCGAGGTCCTCGAAGAGCTGCAGGAGATCAGCGCCGAGGCGCTGGCGCGCCAGGGCGAGGACGCGCCGGTCGTGCGCCTCGTCAACGTCGTGCTGATGTCGGCCATTCAGAAGGGCGCCAGCGACATCCACATCGAGCCCTACGAAAAGGAACTGCGCGTCCGCTACCGCATCGACGGCATCCTCTACAACATCATGGCGCCGCCGATGAAGTATCGCGACGCGATCGTCTCGCGCGTCAAGATCATGTCGAAGCTCGACATCGCCGAGAAGCGGCTGCCGCAGGACGGCCGCATCAAGATCCGCTACAACGAGAGCGGCGAGCCGAAAGAGATCGACTTCCGCGTCTCGGTGCTGCCGACGCTGTTCGGCGAAAAGATCGTGCTCCGTCTCCTCGACAAGGACAAGCTGATGCTCGACATGACGCGCCTCGGCTTCGAGCCCGAGTCGCTGGCCAAGTTCGAGCTGGCGATCCAGCGGCCGTGGGGCATGGTCCTCGTCACGGGCCCGACCGGCAGCGGCAAGACCAACACGCTCTACTCGTCGATCTCGAAGATCAACACCCCCGAGACCAACATCATGACCGCCGAAGACCCGGTCGAGTTCAATCTCGCCGGCGTCAACCAGGTCCAGGTCAAAGAGAACATCGGGCTCAATTTCGCCGCGGCGCTGCGCTCCTTCCTGCGCCAGGATCCGAACATCATCCTGGTCGGTGAAATCCGCGACTTCGAGACGGCGGAAATCGCCGTGAAGGCGGCGCTGACCGGCCATCTCGTGCTCTCGACGCTGCACACCAACGACGCACCGAGCACCATCAACCGTCTCATGAACATGGGCATCGAGCCCTTCCTGATCGCCAGCTCGGTGCACCTGATTTGCGCGCAGCGGCTGGTGCGCCGCGTCTGTTCCAACTGCAAGGAGCCGTCGCCGCAGACCCCGGAAGCGCTGATGCTGGCCGGGTTCACCGAGGAAGACGCCAACGAAGTGACGCCGATGAAGGGGGCCGGCTGCGACAAGTGCAATACCACCGGCTACAAGGGCCGCGTCGGCCTGTACGAGGTGATGGCGATCGCCGACGAGCTCAAGGAGCTGATTCTGGTCGGCGCCTCGGGCATGGAACTGCGGCGCAAGGCGATCGAGGAAGGGATGCTGACGCTGCGGATGAGCGGCTTGCGCAAGGTCAAGGAAGGCCTGACCTCGCTCGAGGAAGTCGTGCGCGAGACGGTGAAGTAGGGGCTGGGGAGTGGGGACTAGGGATTAGGCCATATGGCTACACTGCCGGAACTGCTGAAGACGCTGGTCGAGATGAACGGCTCCGACCTGCACATCGCCACCTCGTCTCCGCCGCAGGTGCGGGTGGACGGCCACCTGACGCGGCTGGCGATGCCCGAGCTCGCGGCGTCGGAGACCAAACAGCTGGTCTACAGCGTGTTGACCGACTCGCAGAAGAAGCGCTTCGAAGAATCGCTGGAGCTCGACTTCTCGTTCGGCATCAAGGCGATCGGGGCGCGCTTCCGCTGCAACGTCTTCAACCAGCGCGGCGCGGTCGGCGCGGTCTACCGGCTGATTCCCGAAAAGATCCGCACCTTCGGCGAGCTCGGGCTGCCGGCGGTGCTGGCCAACCTGGCGGATCGGCCGCGCGGCCTGGTCCTGATTACCGGGCCCACCGGGAGCGGCAAGTCGACGACGCTGGCGGCGATGCTGGACAAGATCAACTCCGAGCGGCACGAGCACATCCTCACCATCGAGGATCCGATCGAGTACATCCACCAGCACAAGAACTGCCTGGTGAACCAGCGCGAGGTCCACAGCGACACCAACAGCTTCGGCAACGCCCTGCGCGCGGCGCTGCGCGAGGACCCGGACATCGTGCTGATCGGTGAAATGCGCGATCTCGAAACCGTCGAGGCGGCGCTCAAGATCGCCGAAACCGGCCACCTGACATTCGGGACGCTGCACACGAACTCGGCGGCGCAGACGATCAACCGGATCATCGACGTCTTCCCGTCGGGGCAGCAGGCGCAGATTCGGACCCAGCTGTCGCTCGTGCTCGAGGGCATCGTCTGCCAGGCGCTGCTGCCGAGGGCTGACGGCAAGGGGCGGGTCTGTTCGCTCGAGATCATGGTGCCGACGGCGGCGATTCGGAACCTGATTCGTGACGACAAGATTCACCAGATCTACGGCTCGATGCAATCGGGGCAGGAGAAGCTCGGGATGCAGACGGCGAACCAGTCGCTGGCCAGCCTCTACCTGTCGCGGAAGATCACGCTCGAGACGGCGATGACCGCGTCGTCGAGCAAAGACGAACTGCAGGACATGATCAACCGCGGCGTCGGGGTGGTCGCGGGCGCGGGGTTGGGACGGTCGGCCGGGACGGCGCCGACGCCGGCGCGGCCAGTACGGAGTTAGCCCATGCCAAGTTTCGCTTATACCGGACGGACGCGCGCGGGGGAAACGGTGAGCGGTGAGCGGGTCGCCGACTCGATCGACGCCGCCACCGCGGCGCTGCGGCGCGAGCAGATCAACGTCACCCGGATCACGCCGGCGGCCAAGGGCAAGGAGGAAGCCGCGGCCAAGAAGGAGAAGGGCGGCAAGTCCGGCAAGAAGGTCGCGGCCAAGAACCTCGCGGTGTTCACCCGCCAGTTCTCGGTGATGATCGACGCCGGTCTGCCGCTGGTGCAGTGCCTCGACATCCTCGGATCCCAGGAAGAGGACAAGAACTTCGCCTTCGTCATCCTGGCGACGCGGACCGACGTCGAATCGGGCGCCTCGCTTGCGGACGCGATGCGCAAGCACCCGAAGACGTTCGATCCGCTGTTCACCAACATGATCGCCGCCGGCGAGGCGGGCGGCATCCTTGACACGATTCTGAAGCGGCTGGCGACCTACATCGAGAAGGCGGTCAAGCTGGCGGGGCAGGTGAAGTCGGCGATGATCTATCCGATCGCGGTCGTGGTCATCGCCGGCGTGGTGGTCGGGGTGATTCTGTGGAAGGTGATCCCGACCTTCGCGGCGCTGTTCTCAGGCCTGGGCGCGGATCTGCCGCTGCCGACGCGCATCGTGATCGCGCTCAGCGACAACCTGGTGCGTTTCTTTCCGTTCATCTTCATCGGCGGCGGCGCCGCCGCCTACGGGTTCAAGACCTACTACGCCACCCCGAACGGGCGCCGCGTGATCGATCAGATCACGCTGAAGCTGCCGGTGCTCGGCAACATCATGAAGAAGATCGCGGTGGCGCGGTTCTGCCGGACGCTGTCGACGCTGATCAGCTCGGGGGTGCCGATTCTCGACGGGCTCGAGATCACCGCCAAGACGGCGGGCAACGCGATCGTCGAAGACGCGATCATGGTGACGCGCAAGAGCATCGAGCGCGGCGAGACGATCTCGGCGCCGCTGAAGGACACCAAGGTCTTCCCGTCGATGGTGACGCAAATGATCGGCGTCGGCGAGGCGACGGGCGCGCTCGACACCATGCTGGGGAAGATCGCCGACTTCTACGAGGAGGAAGTGGACACCGCGGTGGCCGGGCTGCTGACCCTGCTCGAGCCGATCATGATCGCGATGCTCGGCGTCGTGGTCGGCGGCATCGTCATCGCGATGTACCTGCCGATCTTCGATCTGATCAGCAAACTGACGTAACCATGACCGAAGTCCCGCTGCGGCAGAGCGTCGCGCGGCTGATCGCCGCCCGGCTGGTGATCAGCTCGATCCTGCTCGGGTCCGCGACCTTCATGCGGATCACGGAGCGGAGCTCGTTCGCGGTCGATCCGTTCTTCTTCCTGATCGGGTTCACCTACGCGTTGACGATCGCCTACGCGCTGGCGCTGCGTTTCGTCGAGCGGCACCGCTGGCTGGTCGATCTGCAGCTGGGCATCGACGCGCTGCTGGTCTCGGCCTTCATCTACTTCACCGGAGGGATCACCAGCTACTTCACCTCGCTCTACGTGCTGCCGGTGATCGCGGCGAGCACGATTCAGTTCCGGCGCGGCGGCCTGCTGGTGGCGACGCTCAGCACCGTGCTCTACGGCGGCCTGGTGATGGCGCAATACCTGGCGGCGTCGGGGCTCCGCAACGATCCCTGGCTGGCGGCGTACTCGCAGTCGCTGCCGGCGGGAGCGGTGGCACGGTATACCGTGGCGCTGAACGTGTTCGGACTGTTCGCGGTCGCGGCGCTCGGCGGCACGCTCGCCAACAGCCTGCGATCGGCGGGCGCCCAGCTGGTACAGGCCTCGACCGAGATCGCGGATCTGCAGGCGTTGAACCAGCACGTGATCGACAGCCTGCCGAGCGGGCTGGCGACCACCGACGAGAGGTTGCGGATCCTGACCTTCAACCGCGGCGCCGAGTCGATTACCGGCGTGGCGTGCGGCGCCGCGGCGGGCCGCAGCATTCACGAGGTGCTGCAGCTGTCGGCGCCGGTGATGGCGTCGATCCAGAGCGAGCTGACGTCCAAGGGTTCCCGGCACCGCCACGAGTTCCGCTACCGGCCGGCCGACAATCGCGGCGAGCTCGAGATCGGTCTGACGGCGACGCACCTCGAGACGCCGGGCGGCCGCGCCGGCCTGCTGTTCACGTTCCAGGACGTGACCGCGATCAAGAAGCTCGAGCGCGACGCCGCCCTGCAGCAGCGCCTCGCCGCGGTCGGCGAGATGGCCGCCGGCATCGCCCACGAAATCCGCAACCCGCTGGCGTCGATGTCGGGATCGATTCAGATCCTCCGGCAGGAGCTGCCGCTCAGCAGCGAACAGGAACAGCTGATGGACATCGTTCTGAGGGAATCGGAGCGTCTGAACACCACCATCCGATCGTTCCTGGCGTATGCGCGGCCGCAGCGTTTTCAGATCGAGCGGTTCGACGTACGCCGGGCGCTGAACGACACCGCGCTGCTGCTGCGCAACAGCGCCGAGGTGCTCGAGGGGCACGAGATTGCGGTCGAGGTGCCGGCGCACGAGCTCTGGTACGACGCCGACGAAGGGCAGATCAAGCAAATCGTCTGGAACCTGGCGACCAACGGATTGCGGGCGATGCCGCATGGTGGCCGGCTACGCCTGGTTGGCGTGGTCGAGCAGGCATCCGACGAGGTCGTCCTGAGCGTCAGCGACGAAGGGATTGGCATCCCGGCCGAGGACCTGGACGGGCTGTTCCAGCCGTTCCACGGGACGTTCGCGAAGGGCAGCGGCCTCGGACTGGCGATCGTGCACCGCATCGTGCGCGACTACGGCGGCGAGATCCAGGTGAGCTCGCAGCCAGGCACGGGCACGACCGTGGCGGTCCGCCTGCCGGCGCGAGCGGCGGTGGCCTCGTGAACACCCTCGCGCAGCCGGCCGTGCCGGCGACCGATCGCCGTCCGCCGCGGATTCTGGTGGTCGACGATGAGCGATCGATGCGTGAGATGCTGCAGATCGTGCTGCGGCGCGAGGGCTACGAGGTGCTGCTGGCCGAGAACGGCCGCGCCGCGATCGATCTGCTCGAGCGCGAGCCGGTGGACATCCTGATTTCGGACATCAAGATGCCCGACCTGAGCGGCGTGGACGTCCTGCGGGCGGCGAAGAAAATCGATCAGGACATCCTCGGCATCATGATCACCGCCTTCGCGTCCACCGAGACGGCGGTGGAGGCGATGCGCCTGGGCGCGTGCGACTACTTGAGCAAACCGTTCGACATCGATCTCCTCAAGATGAAAGTGCGCGAGAAGATCGAGAACCGGCAGCTGCGCCAGGAAAACCTGATCCTGAAGCGGACGCTGGGGCTCACGCACCAGTTCTCGAACATCATCGGCCGCAGCGAGGCGATGCTCGCGATCTTCAAGATGATCGAGACGGTCGCGCGCACCAACAGCACCGTTCTGCTGACCGGAGAGTCAGGGACCGGCAAGGGTTTGGTGGCGGAGGCGGTCCACTTCCACTCGCTGCGCCGCGACAAGCCGATGGTCTCGCTCAACTGCGGCGCGATGCCGGAGCACCTGCTCGAGTCGGAGCTGTTCGGCCACATGCGCGGCGCGTTCACCGGTGCCGACAGCAACAAGAAGGGGCTGCTCGAGGTCGCCGAGCGGGGATCGATGTTCCTCGACGAAATCGGCGAGATGAGCGCGGTGATGCAGGTCAAGCTGCTGCGCGTGCTGCAGGAGCGGCGCTTCCGGCGCGTCGGCGGCCTCGAGGAAATGCAGGCCGATGTCCGAATCATCGCCGCCACCAACCAGGACCTGACCCGGATGATTGCGGAGGGCCGCTTCCGGGAGGACCTCTTCTACCGGATCAACGTGATTCCGATCTCGCTGCCGCCGCTGCGCGAGCGGCGGGAGGATATCAGCCTGATCGCCGAGCACTTCCTGGTGAAGTACAACGAGCAGATGGGCAAGGAGATCGTCGGCATCTCGCACCAGGCGATGAGCCTGCTGCAGCAGCACGACTGGCCCGGCAACATCCGAGAGCTGGAGAACGTGATGGAGCGCGCCGTCGCGCTCGAGCCGACCCCGTCGATTCTGCCGGACAGTCTGCCCGCCAGCATCCGGGGGGATGTGCCTCGCGTCCCGACCGCGTGCGCGGACGGGCTGCCAGAGTCCGGGTTCGACCTGGAAGCGCACGTGAAAGACATCGAACGGGGCTATATCGCTGAGGCGTTGAAGAAGGCGGGCGGCGTCCAGGTCAAGGCAGCCGAGCTGCTCGGAATGAGCTTCCGCTCGTTCCGCTATTACGTCAAGAAATACAATCTCAGGGGCTAGGGGCTGGGGCTAGGGACCCGGGGGCTCGGGCGCAAGCCTCGAATAATCATCGGCAGCTAAACTTTGTCAAACCGCCATTAAGTGTCACTTTTTTTCGCGTTCACTTTTTGTAAGTTTAATGATAGCAGTATGTTAAGGCATGTGAGCGCTTGGCATTGCCGTTGCTCAAGGACAGTCGACCGAACAACCAGTCAACAGTTTCTTATTGATAGGGGCACAGCAATGAAGGTTCGTAACGCAAAGGGTTTCACGCTCATCGAGCTGCTGATCGTCGTGGCGATCATCGGCATCATCGCGGCGATCGCTGTGCCGGGTCTGCTTCGCGCCCGCATGTCGGGTAACGAGGCGTCGGCGATCGGTTCGCTGCGCGCGATCAATTCGGGCCAGTCGACGTACGCGTCGAGCTGCGCGCAGGGCAACTACGCGACCACGCTGGTGGCGCTGGTCACCCCGCCGGTCGCCGGCGGCCAGGCCTTCATCAGCCCGGACCTCGCCACGGATCCGACGGTCAAGAGCGGCTACACCGTCGCGCTCGGCGTCGGCGGCACCGCGGCGACGGCGGGCGTGACCTCGTGCCACACGGCTCCGGTGGCTGTGTTCCCGGGCTACACGTCGGTCGCCGACCCGGTCTCGACCTCGACCGGCACGCGCCATTTCGCCAGCGACGCTCGGGGCACGATCTTCTTCGCCAACGCCGCGGCGGTCGTGCTGCCGGCGGCGGCGATTCCGGTGGCAGCGGTTCCAATCCAGTAAGCAGTCGGTCCGTTCAGCCAGGGGCGCGAACCTCAGGGTTCGAGCCCCTGGTGTGTTCGCGTTCACGTCCTGACGCGGCGAATTGACGAGTTGTCAGGCAAACTCTGTCCAATGGCGAAGAGTGTCTGCCCGTGGCCGACAAGATTTCGCCAGACCGACAATAAGTGTCACTGTCTACCGAGGTCTTTCCTATAAGTCAAATAAATTCAGTATGTTAGCTGGCCAATCAGCCATACGGCTTCTTCTCTTGATAAGGACACAAGAATGAAGGTTCGCAACGCAAAAGGTTTCACGCTCATCGAGCTGCTGATCGTCGTGGCGATCATCGGCATCATCGCGGCGATCGCGGTGCCGGGTCTGCTTCGCGCCCGCATGTCGGGTAACGAGGCGTCGGCGATCGGTTCGCTGCGCGCGATCAATTCGGGCCAGTCGACGTACGCGTCGAGCTGCGCGCAGGGCAACTAC
>DATASG010000346.1:0-10283 GCA_036269295.1 Vicinamibacterales bacterium
CGCGCGTCGCCGATCGCAAATCGGACAGGAGCCGCCGTCCGCCAGGACACGACTGACCACGAGCTCGCGTACCGCGATGCCTGCACGCTCGAGTGCCGCGATCCCATCGCCCGTCTCCGCCAGCGAGAGCTCCTCCGGCAGCGTGACCCAGACGAAGCGCGTCCGATCGGGATCGCGCAGCCGCGCCGCCGTCTCGCGCGCCTGCTCCGCCAGGACCGAGATCAGGCGATCCGCCGCTTCCGGCCGCCCGACCCTCGCCAGCTGCTCCCGGATCAGCCGGTGCTGCTGCTGAAGCTCGCCGAGGACCTCGGCGGCGGCGGCCACCGTTTCTGGCGTCGCCAGCAGCCGCAGCGTGTGTCCGGTCGGCGCGGTGTCGACGACGATGAGATCGTAGGAGGAGCGGGCGGCGAGCCGGTCGATCTCGATCATGCCCATCAGCTCGTCGATGCCGGGGATGGCCAGGTCGAGCAGCGCGTCGACGTCCCCGCGATCGAGCCAGGTGCCGTGCTCGAGGATCTCGCCGAGCGGGCGCCGGTGCTGTTTCAGCCAGCGCCCGTACGCACGCGGGGCATCGAGCTCCGCGGCGTCGAGCCAGCCGTGGTGCAGGAGGCGAGATGCGCGGGGCGAGGGGCGGGGGGCGAGGGGCGGGGTGATCCTGCGTGGCGTGCTGGAAAGCGGGACGTCGAGGGCGTCGCCGAGGGAGTGTGCCGGATCGGTCGAAACGATCAGCACGCGCTCGCGTCCGGCGGCGCGCGAGACGGCGAAGGCACAGGCGGTAGTGGTCTTGCCGACGCCGCCCTTGCCTCCGAAAAAGACGAACCGCGGCTTCGGAGAATTGGGAGACAGCTACTTCTCGGGTTGGTCGAAGCTTTGAATGTCCACGCCGGTGATCTTCTCGTCTGGCGACATCGAGATCGGTCCCTGCTGGCGGCCCTTGATCTCGCGGATCGCCGTCAGAACGTCGCGCTCGATTGCGCTGAAGTCCTCGTCGCTGATTTCGCCGAGCTCGAGGCGCATCTGCGCTTCGAGCAGCCGCTCGCGCAGCGCCGAATCGTCCTGCAGCTCGGTTTCGGCGGCCGCCAGGACCTTGTCGAGCACGAACCGGATGCTTCCGATCAACATGGAATCCAGGATGAACATGGAAATGCTGATTGCTAAGTGCGGATGGCTGATTCATTTTGCATTTTGCATTCTGCAATTTGCATTTCTCAGGCCCTCTCCAGCTTGAGCCGGATGTTGACGAAGTTGTAGGGCGGCCACGGGCCGGTGTACTTGAACGTCAGCTTGTCGAAACGGGTTGCGATCTGCTTGACCTTGGCGTCGAACGCCGTCTCCTGATCGCGCGCGATCAGAAACGCGGCGTTCATGATCATCTTGTCGCCGATCGGCTTGTTGATGCGCGACGCCACGGACACGTCGCGCAACTGCTCGAGGATATCGGCGACATAGCGCTCCGACCGCGCTTGCAGCGCCGAGTCGATCAGCCGGCCGTACTGCATGCGTGCGAAGTAGGTCGGCCCCTTCTGACCCGAGATCTCCTTCTTCAACCGGCTGATGTCCTCGTCCTCGTGCTCGACCTCGCGCACCGCCTGGTCGCGGTCCCACAGCACCTTCAGGCCGAACTCGAGCTTGTTCTGCATCTTGTTCAGCACGTCGCCGAATGCTTCGGCCGCCGAGCGCAGCAGCTCGACGATGTCCTCACGCGTCTTGAAGATGGTGCCGAACGACATCGGGATGACGGTGTGCTCGTGCATCACCGTCTCGTTCACGCGCTCGTGGGCGAGCACGTTCTCTCGCGTCGAATCGAGCACCTCGAGCGGCGCATCTGACACCACCGCAGCCAGGTTCTTGTAGTGCACCGTGTAGACGTCCGACGGGTCGGCGCCGACGCCTACCGGCCCGAAGCGCAGCGGATCGCTCGACTCGATGATGCAGTAGACGTACTTGCCGCGGCTGGCGGCGACGGCGGACTCGGCCGCGGCGGCGCCGCGCCCGGTGTGAAGGATCCTCTCGGTCGACCGCCGCTCGCCACGACTCTCGCGCGCCGGCGCCTTGGCTTCCGACCGAAGGGCGCCGTTCGGCCGCGGCGACTTCGCCGACTTCGCCGGCCTCGCGGCCGTCGCCGCGCGGGCGACATGGGACTTTCCGGCGGTCTTGATCGGAACGGGTTTCGCTCGGCGCGCCGGCTGGCTCTTGCGAGGGCTAGCTGGTCTTGGCATGTTTGCCGCTCCTGCGGGCTTTGGCAGTGGACGACGACGGTCGGTCGAGGATCTTTCGGATCTCGCGCACCAGATCTTCAGGCAGGCACGGCTTGGTGACAAACGCGTCGCAGCCGGCCTGCTTGGCGCCCTCAGAGATGCCGGCCAGAGCGTGGCCGGTCAGGGCGACGACTGGAATCGCTTTGGTACGCTGGTCCGCTTTCAGACGCCGCGTCGCCTCCCACCCGTCCATCACCGGCAGCGACAAATCCATCAGGATGATATCGGGGGTGGTGTCAACGGCGCGCTGCAGCGCCTCCATCCCGTTGCCGGCCTCGACGACGTCGAAGCCGGAGAACTCGAGATACTCGCTGTACATCTCGCGCGCGTCGGGGTAGTCGTCCACCAGCAGCACGCGCGGGCGTAGGGATTTGGTCGTCATTTCCGTCCTTTGGTCGGCAGGGTCACGAGAAAGGTCGATCCTTTGCCCACCTGGCTCTGCACGCTGATCCGGCCGCCGAGCATTTGCGCCAGGCGCCGGCAGATCGAGAGACCGAGGCCGGTGCCGCCATAGGCGCGGGTGGGCGAGTTGTCCAGCTGCCGGAAGTCCTCGAAGATACCATCCTGGTCGGCGCTGGCAATGCCGATCCCGGTGTCGGTGACCGACAACGTCACCGTGCGCTCCTTGACGTTGCGCTTGGCGGCGATGACGATGCCGCCGTGGTGCGTGAACTTGAGCGAGTTGCTCAGCAGGTTGAGGATAATCTGCTTCACCTTCTGGCGATCGCTCGAGATCGGGACCAGATCTTTGGGCAGCTGCAGCGTCACGCTGAGCTTGGATCGCATGATGATCGGCTCGAGCTCGGACTTCACCTCGCTCACGAGCTCGGGGATTCTGAAGGTCGACAGTTGCAGCGGCATCCGGCCCGCTTCGATGCGCGAGATGTCGAGAATCTCGTTGATGATCGTCAGCAGGTGACGACCGTTCGACTCGATGCGCCCGAGCTGCCGCTTGACCGGCGGCTCGCACTCGCCCGCCACGCCCTGCAAAAGCATCGAGGTGTAGCCGAGCATCGCATTCAGCGGCGTGCGGAACTCGTGCGACATGTTGGCAAGGAACTGCGATTTGAGCGCTGACGCCTGCTCGAGCTCGATCGCCTGGCGCCGCAACAGCTCGTTCTGGTGCGCGATGTCCGCGGTCGCTGCCTGAATCTTGCGCTCGAGCTCGTCTGACGCCTGCTTCAGCTGCTCGTACAGCAGCGCCTTCTCAATCGCTTCACGGCGATCGTGAAGGATGGTCACGACCGCCGTCAGCTCGCCGTGCTCCGACAGGATTTTGCCGGCGATCGCCTCGACCGGCATCGCCTCGCCGGTCTTGGGATCGCTGAGACCGATCTCGCCGACCCGCCGCTGGTCGGCGCTGACCAGCATGCCGGCGATGAACGACGAGAAGTGCGCGTCGTTGTTCTGCACCCACCGCTGCTCGATCTCGCTCGCCTGCAACGGAATGGTGAAGAGGCGCTCGGCCGGCTCGTTCATCATCGAGGTCGCGCCGGCGGCGTCGGTCACCACAATCGGGTCGGCGACCGAATCGATGATCAGGTTCAGGCGGTCGCTCTCGGCGCGCGCCTGCACTTCGGCAATGCGCATCTTACGGTAGTTTTCCTCGATCTCTTCGCTGGCGCGGCGCAGGTCGGTGACGTTGCGGAGAATCGAGACCACGCCGCTGCCCTGGCGCGCATCTTCGGTGATCGTGCTGAGCAGCTCGAACACCAGGTCCGATCCGTCGACCGGATTCACCAGCAGCAGTTCACGCCGGGTGGCGCCGGTCTCTTCAATCGCCTTGCTCGAGAGCGCCGACGACAGCAGCATGTTGTTCATGCGGACGGCGCCGCGGCGGCCTTCGCTCTCCTCCTCGGAGGCGGTGAAGAGGGTCAAGGCGCGAGCGTTGGCGATCAGCAGCCGTCCTTCCGCGTCCGTCAGCAGAATCGGGTCGGTGACGGCGTTGATGATGTTGTAGAGCAGCGACCGTTCGCGCCCCTGCTTGCGATCGCCGTCGGCGAGCGTCTGCTGGCGGAGAATCTGATCGAGCTTCTGGCTGAAGACGTTGGTGAACCAGTGCAGCTGCGGACGGAACGCGGTGCTTCCGCCGAGCAGCAGCAGCCCGAAGGCGTCCTCGGAGAAGCCCGAGACGCCCAGCGGCAGCACCTGAAACGCGGAATCCTCGAAGGGCGTCGCCGGCCGCCGCTTGCGGTCGGCGGCCGAGTGCGGCGCGGGGAAGAAGAACTCCTTGCGGTTCGCGAATGCGGTGACGAGCGGGTTCCCCCAGTCCTCGAGCGAGACTGAAAAACGCGACACCGCCGACCCGGTCAGTCCGTAGGTGCCGATCACGAACAGCGACGTCTCTTCGGCCGGCCGGACCAGACAGATCGATTGGGCGATGCCTAGGACTTCACCGAGCCACTGGAGCGCGAGCTGGGCGCAGTCGGCGAGCTCGGAGCGTCCGACGAACCCCTCGAGCAGCCGCAGCCGTGCCGACAGCAGCTCGCCGTCGTCGCCGGGCCCTGCCTCGACTTCGACACGGACGCGCGGAACGCCCGTGTACGGTCCGGTCCGCTGGCGCTTAGCCGCGGGCCGTGGCGCGCCGACGGCCAGCAGCGCGGCGGGCGGGGATGGCATTGAGCTGGGCCCTGAGGGCGGAGTTTTCTGCAATGAGTTCCTCATACCCCTTGCCCTCGATGGCCGGCTTCGACGCGGACGAGACCTGGCCGACCGCCTCGGAGTACTTGAGGTAAGTATCGATTGACGCGACGACGATGCGCGCCTCGACGGTGATGAGGTCGATGCCGACGAGGGAAACGCGAACCCACGCGTCGATCACGATTCCCTTGTCGAGGACTCGATCGAGAACGTCGATGAGACTGGTGCCGCCTGCGGCTCGTTCAACGGGCATCGAACACTCCTTGTGTCGAACTTGGGTCTGACTGCATCCGCGCTATCTCGAGGTCGGCGCCGATCGCCGGCGCGTCAACGTCGCCAGCTGTCGTTCGAGCGCCCGGACTTGCTTGCGCAACTCGTCGTTTTCGGCCGAAAGGGCCTGCTTCCCCGGCGATAGATGGTGATCGTACTTCCACCAGTCGAGACCGATCTGCTCGGCCTTGTCGATCGAGCAAATAAGCAGCCTGATCCGGATCGTCAGCAGCTCGACTTCGGCGAGCGACACCTTGATATCGCCGGCCACGACGAGCCCTTTGTCCAGCACCCGGTCGAGGACGTCGACCAGGCCGGTGGATCGTCCTTGCCCTTCAGTCAGTGACGTCGGCATAGGTTCCGTATTCTACGAAATGTCGGGCGCGCTCGTTTGATGGTGCTGGGACCAGGAACAGACTTACCTCAGCAATGGCGATGCCACCTTTTTGCCGGCCGTGAAGGATCGAACGAGGCCGTCTGCATCGAAGCCCAACATTACGTCACTTCGGGACGTACAAGATTACGACAGGCTCAGCAGTTCGAGCGGAGCGTCGATCAGCTGGTCCTCGAGTGTCAATTCGTGAAGGGGAACGCTGTCGAAACCGAACCCGTATCTCGCCAGACACACGCGCGTGCCGGCGGCGCGCGCCGTCCGCAAGTCGATCGCCGAGTCGCCGACCATCATCGTCGCCCCAGCGCGTGCCTTGGCGCGCGTGACGAGGTGCAGCAGCGCCGCAGGATCCGGCTTGCGGGCGAACGGGCCGTCACCGCCGAGCACGGCGTCGGACGGGAAATGACGCGCGAGGTCGAGTCCGTCGAGAATCCGCCGCGTCGGCGCAATCGGCTTGTTGGTGAGCACGGCCAGCGTGGCGCGCGAGCCAAGCGCCTCGAGCAATGTCGGGATTCCGTCGTACGGATGGGTGTGATTCAGCAGCCGCTCGTCGTACAAGGCGAGATAGCGACTCAGCGCGTCGGCAGGAGGCTCGACGCCGCTGGCATTGAACGCGCGCGCGACCAGCACGGCCGCGCCCTCGCCCACCATCCGGCCAATGCGTTGGTCGGGAATTGGCGCCGCGCCGCACGACACGAGTAGCGCATTGGCCGCATCGGCGATGTCCCGCCGCGAATCGACCAGCGTCCCGTCGAGATCGAAGACGAAGAGAGGGATAGACATGAGGGGGAAAGACAGGATGGCCTCCTGCCCTCCGGCCTTGCCGTCTACGCCCGATACTCCGCGAAAGACGTCGGCGTTTCCCACACCGTCACGCGCACGACCGGCAGGCGCTGCTCGTGCGCCTTGTCGAAAATCAGCTTCGCGATGCGCTCGACGGTAGGATTGCTGTCGAGGAGAAACACCGGCTCGCCCAGTTGCTGGAGCGGCGCCACCAGCGGATCGTCGTGGCGCAGCAGCATCTTGTGATCAAGCTCGGCGTCGATCCAGCCTTTCACAATCCGCTTGATGTCGCTGAAATCGCAGACCATGTTGCGGTTGTCGAGCGATCCGGTCCGGACCTCGATCTCGGCGGTCGCATTGTGGCCGTGCGGATGCTTGCAAATGCCGTCGTAGTCGAGCAGCCGATGGCCGTAGCAGAAATCGATGCGCTTGGTGACAGAATACATGTGGTGAATTCGTGAGTTGGCGGGTTGGTGAATAATTCCCTCCAATCAAATCACCAAATCACCAATTCGCCAAGTCACCAATGGCCACAGCGGTTCTGCTATCCGGAGGGCTCGACAGCGCGGTGCTCGTCGCCGATGAAGCGGCGTCCGGCGAGGTGCAGCCGATCTACGTCAGCGTCGGGCTCGCCTGGGAATCGGCCGAGCGTGCGGTGGTGTCGAGTTTTCTCGCCGCGGCGAACCTGAACGGCCGGGTGCGACCGCTCGTCTCACTCGGCGTCGACATGCGCGACGTCTATGCCGCGACCCACTGGGCGATGACGGGCACGCCGCCCGCCTATCACACGCCGGACGAGGATGTGTACCTCCCGGGACGCAACGTGGTGCTGCTCGGCAAGGCGGCCGTCTATTGCGCGGCGGCGAAAATCGACCGCCTGGCCATTGGCACGCTCGCGCACAATCCATTTCCTGACGCGACGCCGGCATTCCGTGAGGCGATGGCGCTTGCCCTCTCGCTCGGCCTCGATCGCCCGCTGAGGGTCGACGCACCCTACGCGGCCACTGAGAAATCTGAGGTCATCCGCCGCGGCGCCGCGCTCGGCGTCCCCTTCGAGCTCACGCTTTCGTGCATGAACCCCCCTCGGTCGGCAGTCGACAGTCAGCGGTCCGCCGTCAACGGTCCGCGGCCGGCGGTCCATTGCGGCGAGTGCAGCAAGTGCCGGGAGCGCCACGACGCTTTCCTCGAGGCCGGGGTGGCCGATCCCACCTCCTACGCCAGCACCGCCCATCTCGGCTGACAATTTCGTCCTGTAATGCGTCTGCCACCGACACCAAGCCAGATCCCCTGTAACGCGTGTCGTTGACTCGCCGCGCGGAGCGGCGTATCGTGCGCCCGTGAGGTGGGCGATTCCCGCGGCGCTGCTGCTGGCGACGGCGACCCTGACCGCGCAGGCGCCGCCCGATATCGACACGCTGCTCGAGCGCGTCAGCGCCAGGATCGCCGACTACTACAAGCGCGCCCAAAGCCTCGTCTGCACCGAGAAGACGACCGTGCAGCCGCTTGCTAACGGCTTGACGCCGAGCGGCTTTGCGCGGACCGTTGAGTCCGAGCTCCGGGTCGAGCCCGATGTCGCCGACGGCGACGGCTCCGCGACGACCGCCAGCTTCGTCAGGCAACTCGTCAAGATCAACGGCAAGGTGCCACGCGAAAAGGACAAGAAAGATCGCGCCGGCTGCACCGATCCGAACCCGTTGTCGGATGAACCGCTGGCGTTTCTGCTGCCCGCCAACCGCGAGGGTTATCGCTTCACGAGCGGCGGATTCGGCAAGGGCAAGGATCGAGGCGCGTTGATCATCGAGTTCACCGCCGCCAATACCGACGGCGAGGGCAAGCTGGTCGAGGACGAGCGCGGCCACGAAGGCTGCTTCAACATTTCGATCCCGACGCCGACGCGAGGACGCATCTGGGTGGACGCTCTCAGCTATCAGGTGCTGCGGTTGGAAAGGCACCTGGCGGGCATTGGCGAGTTGCGGGTGGGCTTCGCCCTGCAGCGGAAGCACAACCTGCCGAACTTCATGACGATTGAGCGCTACGACACCGCGATCCGCTATCGGCCAATCACCTTCACCGATCCGGACGAGGCGATGCTGCTCCCGGAATCGATCGAGACCCTCGTCGTCTGGCGCAACGGTATGGAGTCGACACGGCGCCGCCAGGAATATTCCGACTACCGCCGATTCCTCACCGCCGGGCGCATTGTTAAATAGCCTTCAGCTCTTCCTGAGCGTGATCGAGCCGTCGCCGGTGCGGACCCGTACCGCCTTGCCGCCGTCGCCCAGGCGGCCACGCACGGTGTTCCTGCCGATGTTCCCGGTGACGTTCGAGATCGTGACATCGCGCACGTGGATGCCGCCGTCGCCGGTGTGAGCGTCGAGCTCGGCGCCGAAGCCGTCTGGCACCTCGAGTGTCACCGAACCGTCCCCGGTAGTAATGTCCCAGTCGGCGCCGGGCGAGCTGCCCGCGTCCGCGCGAATCATGACGCTGCCGTCGCCGGTGTGCACCCGCACGCCGGTGAGCTTGCCATCGAGCTTGATCGACCCGTCTCCGGTGTTCGCCTCAACCTCGCCGCCGAGCATCCGGCCGCGAATGCTGCCGTCACCCGACCGCAGCTGGACGTGACCCGCCACCCGCTCGATGTCGATCGAGCCGTCGCCGCTCTTGGCCGCGACGTCGGACGCCGCCGGCACCGAAACAATCAGGTTGGCCGAGCGGCTGACGTGGAAGATGAAGCCGCCGTGGTCGCGCTTGGGCTCGGTGACGGTGATCTCGATCCGGTCGCCGTGCTGCTCGGCCTTGACCTCGATCGCGGCGACAGCATCCCGGTCACGCCCGCGCTTTTCGATCACCACCTGGACGTCCGCCTTGTCCCACGGCCGGATCTCGATGGAGCCGTCGAAGGTGGCCAGCGCCACGTCGGGCTTGCCGGAGACGGCGAAGTGCTTTTCGTCGCGCTCGACGTATTTGTTGATGTCGGCGCCGATGATCTCGACGCAGCCCGGGGCCGTGAGCACAGCTGCCAGCGTTGCCGGCAACGCGAGGCCTTTGACCGAGCGAACGAACCGCACCATGGCATGACCCTCCGGCCCGTTAGACGGAACAGCAGCCGCGTGTGTTCAGCGCGGTCGGTCGGGAGCGCCAGCGAAGAACGATTTAGGTCGGGCCGATGACGTCGGTCAGGTAGGTCGGTAGATCGCTCCCCGCGCGTAGACGAGCTGGCCGGCGACGTAAGTCTGGACCACTGAAAAGTTCGCGTCGAGGACGACCAGGTCGGCGGCGGCCTCCGGCGCCAGCACTCCATGACCAACCAGACCGAGGTCGCGCGCCGGCGTCGTCGCGCAGACCGTCGCCGCGTCGACCAGGCTCAGGCCGACCTGCCCCATCAGCGTCTGGAACGCGCCATCCATGGTCAGCACGCTGCCGGCCATGGTGCCGTCGGGAAGCAGCGCTGTCCGCTCCCCGGCGGTGATCGGCCGGCCACCGAGCATGGCGGTCGCACCGACCGGCAGGCCGGACGCGGCGGTCGCGTCGGTGATCGCGACGATGTGCGACGTCCGCTTGGCGGCGACCGCCGTCCGTATCAGCGCGGGGTGCACGTGGACGCCGTCGCAGATGATCTCCGCGGCGACCTCGTCCGTCTGCAACACCGCGCCAACGAGACCGGGCGCCCGATGCCCGAGCGGCGCCATGCGGTTGAAGAGGTGCGTGGCGCGCCGCGCGCCGGCATCGATCGCCGCGAGGGCTTCTTCATAGGTCGCGCCTGAATGACCGAGCGACACGCGATGGCCGCGTCCCGACAGCCAGCGAACCAGATCGAGCCCACCGTCCAGCTCGGACGCGATCGTCACAATCCCGACGTCAGGCGTCGCGCGCGCGATCTCGCCGAGAATGTCGCCGGCGGTGAACTCCCCTCCCGCCCCTCCCGGCCCTCCCGGCCGCCC
>DATASG010000347.1:0-1699 GCA_036269295.1 Vicinamibacterales bacterium
CAACCTCGTCCGCGGATCTGACCGGCACTGCCGCGTCGAGGTCACCCGCCGCCACCCGCGTCGTCGCCGCGGTCAGCTGCCGCACCGGGCCGAGAATCGCGTTGGAGAGGCTGATTTCGATCGCGATGCCGGCAGCCATCAGGCCGATCGCGAGCGCCAGCGTGACGAACAGCCAGCGTCGCGCGATCTGCGACGCGGCGTCCGCCTTCCGCCGCATCGCCTCCTGGTTCAGGTGCAGCAGCCGATCGCATTCCGCCCGGACCGCGTTGAATCGCGGCTCGAGATCGCCGAAATAGTGCGCCGTCCGATCGCCGGACGCGGCGAGAAACTGGTCGAAGCGGCGATAGTAGTCGTCGCGGCCGACGCGGATCGCCTCGATGACCTCCCTCTCGCCGACCTCGGTGATGTTCGCCGCCGCGCTCTCGAACGCGGCGTCGAATCGCGCCCGGTGCTCGGTGACCTGGCGACCGGCGCGGTCCCGCTGGCCGAGCAGATCGAACAGCGCCGCCGAATCCTGCCGCTCGAGGCTCTCCTTCATGTTCTGGGCGGCGACCACCGAGTCGTAGTTCTCGGCGATGATGCGGCCCGACACCGCGCTCATCTGGCTCAGGGTGCGGGCGCTCCACGCGCCCAGGATGCCCAGCGCCAGCACGAAGCCCGCGTACCCGAGGAGCAGTTTGGTGCGTAGTTTCATCGCCACTATCCTGCCGGCTCGTCGTCGGACCCGTGATCGCTGCGCACAGGCACGATCTGCACCGTCGCGTCGCGCACGTCGCGCAGGAATCGATCGACGATCGAGCCGTGCATCAGCAGATCCCAGCGCGAGCGCGCCGACTGGCCGAAGATCACGTGCGTGATGCCCTCCCGCTTCGCGAATTCGACCAGCAGGTCGGCGACGCGCGCCCCCTTGAGCTTGACGACCTTGGCCCCGAGCTGTGTGGCAAAACGGATGTTGTCGCCGAGCGCGACATGGTCCTCGGGCTTGATCCGACCCGGTTCCTCCTTTGGAGTCTCCACGTAGACTGCGAACCAGTCGGTGGCGAGACGGCCGGCGATGCGGGACCCGACGCGGAGCAGGTTCCTGGCGCTGCCGCGCGATGCCATGGCCACCATCACTTTTTCGGGAATGACGGGACGATCGAGTCCCTCGCGCGTGCGGTACGCCTGCGCCTTGCCCGCCTGATCCGACGCGAGCTGCCGGAGCGCCAGCTCTCGCAGCGCCGTCAGGTTGCCCTTCCGGAAGAAGTTGCCCAGCGCCTGCTCGACTTTCGCGGCGTCGTAGACCTTTCCCTGGCGCAAGCGCGTCCGCAGCGTCTCCACCGATACGTCGACGTTCACGACCTCGTCGGCGCGCTTCAACACCCAGTCAGGCACGGTCTCACGAACGCGCACGCCGGTCGTCGAGGCGACGACATCGTTCAACGACTCGATGTGCTGGATGTTGACCGCCGTGATCACGTTGATCCCGGCGTCGAGCAGCGCCAGCACGTCTTCGTACCGCTTCTGGTGCGTCGAGCCGGGCGCATTGGTGTGCGCGAGCTCGTCGACGACCGCAATCGCCGGGTGCCGGGCCAGGATCGCGTCCAGATCCATCTCGCTCAGCGTTACGCCGCGGTACTCGATGTGGCGCAACGGGACCTGCTCCAGATCGCGGATCTGCGCCAGCGTGTCGGCGCGGCCGTGCGGCTCGACGAAGCCG
>DATASG010000348.1:0-8128 GCA_036269295.1 Vicinamibacterales bacterium
CACGTCGACCGATTCGAGGCGAGGGCGGGCCTGAGCGCCGGGGTCCATCACGGCGATTGTAGAACGCGTGGAGGCGCGCGATCAGACGGCGAGGCGGCCGCGCACGATGCGCGCGCACGGTAGCATGCCGGCGCGCTGCAGCGTCAACCGGGAGCCGACGTTGTCCTGGTGGCAGCGGGCGGCGGGAATGACGCCGCCCTCGTAGCAGATCCGCTTCAGCTCCTGCACCAGGTAGCTGCCGAGCCCCTGCCGCCGGTGCGACGCCGCGACTTCCATGTAGAGGTCGCCGTAAGGCGGATTGTAGTGACGGAGGATCCCGCCGGTCGCGACGATCTCGCCCCCGTGCTCGAGTCCCCACTCGCCGATCGGTTCGACCGTGTGCGAAAAGACGCGGTCGCGCTCGCCGTCGTCGAGGTGTCGCAGTTTGACGTCCGGCGGAGGATAAACCGTCATCGCCGCGTCGGCGAAGAGAATCCGTTCGCTGGTCAGATCGACGGCGCAGTCGTAGAGCATCAGGGACAGCAGGAGATCGTTGGTCTGCGCCTCGATTCGGCGTGCGCCGCTGGTCTTCACCAGCTGCCGGAACAACGGCAGCGCCGCCCGGCGCGCGTCCGGGCGCACGAAGAACTCCTTCACCGTGTCCTTCGGTTCGCCCGGTGAACCACCGACCGACCCGTACCCGACCGTCTCGCCATCGACTCGCAGCAGAAACGAGCTGGTGAAGCCGCGCGCGTGCCAGGAGTCGTGAACGATCTGGCAGTCCATCTCACGCCGGTATTCGGCGCGCATCGCCAGGATGGCCTCGAGCTCAGCGGCGAGTACCTCGGTCATCGCTCAGTAGTCGACGAGGAGGCGCGCGGCGCGTTCGATTTGCGCTTCGCTGGGCAGGTAGAAGTCCTCGAGCGGCGGCGAGTACGGCACCGGCGTGTCGAGCGCGCCGACGATCCGGACCGGCGCGTCGAGCGCCTCGAAGGCCTCCTCCTGGATGATCGCCGCGAGGCTCTCGCCGATGCCGCCGGTCCGCGAGTCCTCGTGGAGGATCAGCACTTTGTGGCAATGCCGCGCCGCGGCAACGAGCGCCGCGCGATCCAGCGGCACCAGCGTCCGCAGATCGAGCACGCTCGCCTCGATCCCGTCCTGCGCCAGCCTCTCGGCCACGCGCAGACCGACGTGGACGAAGGCGCCGTACGACACGATCGCCAGCTGATCGCCGGCGCGCCGCAGCGCCGCTTTGCCCAGCGGCATCGGCGCCGGCGGCGCCTCCGCCAGCAGCTGCTTGATGCGGGGATCGCGGTAGAGCGCGATGTGCTCGTAAAAGAGCACCGGATCCGGATCGGCGACCGCCGACGCCATCAGCGCCCGCGCGTCGTGCGGCGTCGACGGAACGACGATCTTGAGGCCGGCGGTGCGGTAAAACCAGGGCTCGGTGTTCTGCGAGTGGTACGGCCCGGCGTGCCGCAGTCCGCCCCACGGCATGCGCACCACCATCGGCACCTCGCCGCCCCACCGATAGCGGATTTTCGCCGCGTTGTTCACCAGCTGATTGAAGCCGGTGGCGACGAAGTCGTTGAACTGAATCTCGCCGATCGGGCGCTGACCGGCCAGCGCCGCACCGACGCAGACGCCGAGCACCGCGCCCTCGGCCAGCGGCGAGTTGATCAGGCGGTCGCTGAATTCCTTGAGCAACGGCCGCAGCAGCAGGAAGGCGTTGCCGTAGGCGCCGCCGACGTCCTCGCCGTAGACGAACACGCGCGGATCGGCGCGCAGCGCATCGCCGACACCGAGCATCACCGCCTCGAGAAATGTCCGGCCCTTGGCGTCGAACGCCGGCGCCGCTTCGACGGCGCCGGTAGAAACCGCGAAGGCCGCAGAGCTCGTAGACCCACGTGTCTCTTCAGGCGCAGCGCGCCGGGCCGCCACCCGGGTCGTCGGATTCAGTGGCTCGACGTGCGCCCGCGGCGCCTCGTTGGCGAACACACCCACGCCGGCCTTCGATGCTTCCGGCCACGGCGCCTCGATCACCGCCCGCGCCTGCTCCTCGACGAGGGCCTCGGCGTCTCGCTTGAAGCGATCGAGATCGCCCGCCTTGATGACCTTGTCCGCCTGCAGCTTGGCCGCGTAGATCGCGATCGGATCGCGCGCCGCCCAGTAGTCGTACAGGTCGCGGCTCGCGTAACCGTGTTCGGCCAGCGGCGCATACTCCCATGACACGGCCGGATCCTTGCCCAGATACAACATGTCGTCGTGATGGGCGTGGCCGCACATGCGCATGCAGACGGTCTCGATCAGCGCCGGTCCGAGGCCCGCGCGGGCCCGTTCGGCCGCCCACGTGAACGCCGCCGCAATCTGCTCGGGGTCGGTGCCGTCGACGGTGAGACCGGGCACGCCGTAGCCGGCGGCCTTGTCGGCGAACACGCGCACGGCCGACTGATCGGCCACCGGCGTCGAGAGCGCGGTCTGGTTGTTCTCGACACAGAAGATCGCCGGCAGCCTCCTGGCGGCACAGAGGTTGATCGCCTCGTGCCATTCACCGAGTGACGACCCGCCCTCGCCGATGAAGGAAACCGCGACCCGCCCCGACCCTTCACGCCAGAAGGCCATCGCCATGCCGGCGAGCGTCAGCGTCGCCGTCGTCAGCGGCGCGGCGGGGGGCAGGATGCCGTTTGCGAAGTCGCCGATGTGCAGATCCTTGCCTTCGAGCGGCGGCCCGGCCTTCCCCATCTGTGCGCTCAGCACCATCCGCACCGAGTCGGGCTCGGGACGCATCGCCAGGGTGGCGCCGAGATCGCGGATCACCGGCCCGATAACGTCACCGGTCCAGCGGCCATCGCCCCGCCGGTAGCTCGCGCCTCGGCGCAGACGGATCGCGGCCGCATAAATCGCCTCCTGCCCCAGCGAGCGGAAACCCTTACCCTGGAACGACGCCGCGCCGTACTTGATCTCGCCCGAGGTGAAGAACGTCTTCAGCCTGTTGTCGGTGGCGCGGGTCAGCACCATGCCTCTGAGAATCTCGATCCGCTCTTCTCGCGTCAGCGACGCCACGATCGCCTCGCGGCGCAGGAAGCCGTCCGCGGCGTCGACCAGCTCATCGTGGGCGCGACTCATCCGCGCAGCAGCGGTTGTCCGTGGCGTAGTGTCGGCCAACCCGTCCGGCAGTACTCGCGCCTCCAGCCGCTTCGTGAGCTCACGCCGTAACCCGATCCGAGCTGCCTCGATCGCACCCTCCCCGCGCGGATCTTTCCCGCCGGTGACGGTCTCCATCGCGTCCAGCGCTTCGGCCAACGCAAACGGATGGCGCTCGGCGACGAAGGCCCCGAAGCGGCTCGCCAGCCCGGTCAGTTTCTCGAGTTCAGCAGGTTTCGCCATCTGGAACAAATCGTATCAAAACCGGGGCTGGCCGCCTTCGCGCCCAGACACCACGACGATCAACGCGGAACGCGCTGAACCCGCGGAGAAAGCTTCGACACTCTGCGTGTTCTGCGATTTCCGGCCTCCGCTGGGTGACGTCGACCGCGAGCTAAGGCCCGGCTCGCCGACCAGCATCCGCCAAGGCTACGGCGGTCCGCCAAAGCTTCAGCGAAGGCGGAAGCGCCTTCGGAGCGAAGGCGGCTGCGTTGGCCGTCTGGTTATCCGATACTGATTTCATCGAGTACGGTGCACTGGGCCACTGGGGATTGGGAGTGGAAGCGCGCGGGCAATCGTGCCGTCGCGCGCGATGCTGAGGCGCTCTCCTGTATACAACGACGCGAAGTCGCCCGGCTCGAGCGCGATGACCGGGAACGGTGTGCCGTACATCACCTCGGCGACGATCGACGCCAGCGCGAAGAACGCGTCGGCGCCGGTGGTCAGAATCGCCGCCGGCGCCGTGCCCTCCCTCACCGCCTCCAGCAGAACGGCGGTCGTCGTCGACGAGCCCTTGCTGAAGGGCACCGCCAGGATCCGGCCGCCGGCGCGGACGCCCGCCAGCGGATGATGCTGGTCGATGATCTCGCCGGTGTGAAAGTCGTAGCCGCCCCAGAACGACAGCGGCTCGCAGGTGACGAGCGCCTCGCCCGTGGCCTCCCCCGCCACGATGACCCGTCCGGCGATCACGCGCTCCGCCACAGTGCATCGTCGCGAACGACGCGCCCTTCGATCGCGGAGTGGACGCAATCGGCCAGGCTCCCGAAGGTGACCCGGGTGTTGAGCAGGCTGGGGGCGTAGTACGCGTACTTCGCCGAGTTCGTCATCAGCGTTTTGATCTCGGGCGGCAGCATCGGTGACGCCAGGATACAGGTGTCGAGCGTGATCTGCGCGCCGAACGAGAGGATCGGCTCGAGGATACCGGTCTCGAGCGCCCGCTCCTTCATCAGCCGGCTCGAGGTGATCAGGAACTTGACGCGCGGATGCGCGTGTTGCCCCGCCACCAGCGGCGCCAGCAGGCCGAACTCGGCGAGAGAAAAGTGTGGGCTGCCGAGGATCACCATGTCGAGCTCGCGGCCGTCGGCGGTCGTCAGCTCGCGGCGCGCGGCGCGCAGATCCTCGACGGTGATGTCGAGACCGCGAGCCTCGCCGGAACGGCGCCCCGGTTCGCCCTGAAACGCCGCCTCGAGCGTCGGCGCCTCCGGGGTGACGCCGACCATGTGAAACAGCGCCACCCGACCGGATGACGCGGCGGCAGCCGCGAACGCCTTGAGCTGATCCTCGGACGGCGACACGACGATGCCGTCAATGACCGGGATGTGCTCCTCGGCGAGCTTGCCCACCAGATGGCCGAGCACGGCGAAGAACTGATCATCCTGCTGCAGCGCGACCGGCACCTGCGGGAGACGGAGCAGGAGCTGGCCGGCGCGATGCTCGGTGATGTGGAGCCCGACCGCCGGGACCCGGCCGGTGATGGCGCAGCAGATGTCGAGCAGATCGGGATAGCGCTCCGTCCGCGCGCCGATCACCGAGTTGGCGAAGCAGATCGCGTTCGACTCGCCCCAGGCGATCTGCTGGCCGAACACCGGGCGCATGTGGGTCTGATACGGCGCGCAGGTCCAGGTCGGCACCGCGCCCATGCGCTCGTAGGCGAGCATCTGCCGCGCTGCCTTGGCGGCCCAATCGGCTTTGACCGCCCAGTCTTTCCAGCCGCATTCGTCGACGCCGCTGACGTTGAGGCTGGTCGGCACCGCCACCTTCGCGCCCAGCGACGCGAGCCGCTCGGCGAATGCCAGCGTCGCGTCACCCAGGTAGATCGTGCTGTCGATGTGCGCTTGCGAGATGTCCATCAGCTCGGTGGCGCCATAGACGTCCGCCATCCGCATCAGGATCGACATCGCCAGCGCTTCGGCGGGGCCGCCGGCGCCGTTCGCCATCGCCCGATCGCGATCGCTCAGGTTCAGCACGCGTCTTAACTATAATGCGGCGCATGCGACTGATCAGATTCGCGCTGGCCGCCGCGATCGCCGCCGGCATGACGCCGTTTGCCGGCGCCCAGCAGCGCGCCCGGCCGGAAGCAGCCGACGCGGTCACGGTCCTCAGGCCGGCACGCCTGTTCGACGGCGACACGGTGCACGAGGGCTGGGCGGTGCGCGTCAAGGGCGAGCGCATCGACGCCGTGGGCCCGGAGGCCGGTGTCGCGGCCGTCGGCGGGAGGGTCATCGACCTGCCCGGCACAACCCTGGCGCCTGGCCTGATTGAAGGGCACTCGCACATCCTCCTGCACGCCTACAGTGAGACGTCGTGGACCGATCAGGTTTCCAAGGAGGGGCTCGCGCTTCGCGTCGCGCGGGCGACCAACCATCTGCGCGCGACGCTGCTGGCCGGCTACACCACCGTTCGCGATCTCGGGACTGAAGGCGCGCAGTACGCCGACGTCGAGCTGCGCGACGCCGTGCGCCAGGGCATCATCCCCGGCCCGCGCATCCTCGCGTCGACCAGAGCCATCGTCGCCACCGGCAGCTATCAGCCGAAGTTCATCCCTGAGTGGAGCGTGCCGCAGGGCGCCGAGGAAGCCGACGGTGTCGACAGCCTGATGCGCGTCGTCCGCGATCAGATCGGCAGGGGCGCCGATTGGATCAAGCTGTACGGCGACTACCGTTGGGGACCGCTGCCGGGATCGCATCCGACCTTCACGCTCGACGAGCTGAGGCGCGCCGTCGAAACCGCCGACGGCGCCGGCGTGCCGGTGGCGGTGCACACCAGCACGCCCGAAGGCATGCGCCGTGCCGCCCTCGCGAACGTCGCCACCATCGAACACGGCAACGAGGGAACCCCGGAGATCTTCAGGCTGATGGTTGAGCATCACGTCGCCTGGTGCCCGACGCTCACCGCCGGCGCTGGACCGTGGCCGCCGGCCGATCCCGACTCGCCGGCGAATCAGCGCCGGCGCGCGGTGTTCAAGGCTGGCCTCGACGCGGGCGTCACGATCATCAGCGGCAGCGATGTCGGGACCTTCCCGCACGGCGACAACGCGCGCGAGCTCGAGGCGATGGTCGCCTACGGGATGACGCCGACCGCAGCGCTGAAGAGCGCGACCTCGGTCGCGGCCAGGGTGCTGCGCATGGAGAATCAGATCGGCCAGGTGAAAGCTGGGCTCTTCGCCGACCTCGCCGGCTTCGACGGCGATCCGACCAGGGACGTGTCGGCGCTGCGCCGTGTGAAGTTCGTGATGAAAAACGGGACGATCTACAAGCAGTAGGACGGCATGGCTTTCACGACGCTGATTTCCACCGCGGCACTCGCCTTGCACATCGACGAGCCGGACTATGTGGTCGTCGACTGCCGCTCGAAGCTCGACGATCTCGATTGGGGCGCGCGCGAGTATGCTTCGGCGCACATCCCGGGGGCCTCGTACGCGGATCTCGCGCGGGACCTGTCCGGTCCCAAGAGCGGCAGCAACGGCCGTCATCCTTTGCCGGACCCCGACCACCTGGCGCAGACCTTCGGCCGGCTCGGGATCGCCAGTGGCGTCCAGGTCGTCGCCTACGACCAGGACAACGGGATGTTCGCCAGCAGGCTATGGTGGATGCTCCGCTGGATGGCGCACGACGCGGTCGCCGTGCTCGATGGCGGCTTCAAGAAGTGGACAGGGGAAGGGCGGCCGGTCGAGAGCGGCCGGACTGGTCGCGCACCGCGACAATTCACCGGATCGCCGCGAGCGGACATGGCGGTCGACGTGCGGACGGTCGCCGCGCAGCTGGCCGGCGCCGGACCGTGCCTCGTCGACGCCCGCGCCCCTGAGCGCTACCGCGGCGACAACGAACCAATCGATAAGGTCGGCGGTCACATTCCCGGCGCGAAGAATCACTTCTTCCAGTGGAACCTGGATCAACGCGGATTGTTCCGAAGCCCTGCAGAACTGCGCGCGGCGATCAACGCCTCGATCGGCGACGTCGCGGCGGATCAAGTCGTCTGCTACTGCGGATCAGGGGTCACCGCCTGTCACAACCTGCTCGCGTTCGAGCACGCGGGTCTCACCGGCGCCAGGCTGTACGCAGGATCGTGGAGCGAGTGGTCCGCCGATCCCGAGCGGCCGGTGGAAATCGGGTAATTTGGTTACCATATCTCCCCATGTCGCACACACCCGTTCAGACCGCGAGCCTGCCGAAGCCGGTCGGGCCGTATTCGCCCGGCATGGGATTCGAAAAACTGATCTTCGTTTCCGGTCAGGGTGGCACTGACCCCGCTACCGGCACGATCGCCGACAGCGTCGAGCAGCAGACGGAACAATGCCTGAGGAACGTGCAGACGATTCTCGAGGCCGCCGGCTCCGGGCTGCAGCACGTACTGCGCTGCGGCGTGTTCCTGATGGACATGGGCGAGTTCAAGATGATGAACGCGGTGTACGCACGCATGTTCGGCGATCACCGTCCGGCGCGCACGACCGTACAGGTCGCGGGGCTCCCTGGCGAGGGCCTGCGCGTGGAAATCGACGCCATCGCGTACGTGCCCTAGAGGACAGGCCGCTGCGACCGGGACGGACCGTTCCTCTTGTGTCCATCGTCTCCTTTGTGTCCTTCGTCTCCTTTGTGTCCTTGGTTTCCTTTGTGTCCTTTGTTTCCTTCGTGTCCCTGTCTCTTCGGTTGAAACCGTGACCCAAACGCAAGCCGCAGCGATGGAGCCTAGCGCGTGGACGACCATCCGCGAGTCGCTCGCCGGATCG